>JAIRPE010000101.1 GCA_031257175.1 Eubacteriales Family XIII. Incertae Sedis bacterium
ATGGGCCCGACGCGAGGAAACCGCCCCGAGGCGCCGCGCTGGCAAGCCTGATGGCCGCCCTGCTGGCAAGAGCGGGATAAGACGGCGGGAGAGCCAGTCCGGCGGCCCCCTCCCGTGCCCCGCCATCGTCCGAATACCTTTCACGTCGAATTCTCCTAAATATAGTAAATAACGACATAATAATGGTATAATACCTATAGTGGATACATGAAACAGTTTGACTTTTTCCCATGGGACAGATCCTGAAAAAACTGTTTCTGCCCGGCGACCGACTTAAAATTTGATGAGGCACGGAGGGAAAAGCGGCACGGCAAGAATCACAAGGCGATGTCGGAGGATAGGTTTTTTGAAGTCCCCCGCAGGAGGCTTCAGTTTTAGGGGCCAGTCGGCGCGGGAAGCGCCGTCTCCCTTGAAAAGGAAAGGAAGGTTTTTTATGGGAAATTTAAAAAAACTCATGAGTATCGTGACGGCTTGCGCCACGCTTTTTGGCGCACAGACTTTCGTATCCGCCTCTCCGTTGCCTGACGCCTCGACCGCCCAGTCGATAAACCTCGACTTAGGAGGCGCGAAGCTGAAGATCCAGGCATATGCGGACGACATTGTGCGTGTCCGGTATTCGCCGGACGGTAATTTCCTGACGAAGGATTTTGATGACGACAGGTACATAGCCACGTTCGTTGACCCAAAAGCCGACTTGGCGCCGATAGACATGCAAATAACCGATGACGGCGCGGTTGTAACCGCCAAAACCGCCAAGCTGGACATCAGGGTGAACAAATCGACGGGCGCGGTTTCTTACTATGACAAGGAAGGCGCCCTTATACTGGCCGAAAAGGATCGAACATTCAGTCCTGCCGGAGTCGGCGGCCGGGATGTTTTCAGCGTGACCCAGCGGTTCAGCTCGCCTGCCGCGGAGCGCCTGTATGGCTTCGGCAACGTAAATGAAAAACTCGGGCTCAAAGGCGATAATGTTTCTGTCCGCCAGACGAACACAGGGAAACGTACGCCTATGTTCGTGTCGAACCTTGGTTACGGCATACTGTTTGACATGACTTCAAACGGTTCGCTTAACTGGGCGGACGGCAACGCCACGTATGGCTATACGGCCAGCGCCGCCGACTCGATGGATTACTACTTCTTCTACGGCCCCGAAGCGGATGCTGTTGTCGCGGATTACCGCAAGGTGACAGGTCAGGCCACCATGCTGCCTAAGAGCGCGTTCGGCTACACCCAGTCGCGCAACCGCTATGCGTCGCAGACGGAGCTTGTCAGCATAGTCAACCAGTTCAGAGAGAAAAAGATACCGCTTGACACGATAGTGATCGACTACTACTGGTGGAACGGGGGGTTCAACAACATAATGGAGGCAAGCTCCAACTGGAACAACCTCGCAGGCACGATGAACACGTTGCACGATAAAAATGTGTCTGCGTCTATATCCATCTGGCCCTCCTTTGATCTGGGGACTACGACGTCCAATTACTTGCAGTCCAACTATCCGGGGATACTTCTGACATCCGACAGCGGCGGATTCGGCGGCACGCGTTACGATCCGTCGTCTGACGCGTACAGAAAAGCTTACTGGAAGCTTATCAATGACCATGTTTTCAGCAAAGGCTTGGATTCTATCTGGCTTGACGCATGTGAGCCGGAAGCGGGCACGTGGGCTTCGAACGGGACGAATTTGCAGGTAGCCTACGGAAACGCGCGTCCGATCGGCGCTATATACCCGTTATTGACTAACAAGGGCGTTTATGAGGGGCAACGCTCCGAACCCGGCAACACGAAGCGCGTTAACTCTCTGTCCAGGGGCGCGGTCGCGGGCATACAGCGCTACGGGATCCAGAGCTGGTCGGGCGACATCGCGTCCGGCTTCGATTCGTTGCGGGCGGAAATCAAAGGCGTCCTCAACTTCTCAGCGGCAGGACTCCCATATTTCTCGACGGACACGGGCGGATATTTCACTTTTAACAGCGCTGACGGGAACGGGCGGGAGATGTTTCTGCGCTGGCTCCAGTTCTCGACGTTCAACAGCATTATGCGCGTACATGGCGAGAACGCCGGCGGCGGCAATAACCGTGAGCCGTGGCAGTTCGGCGGCGAATACGAAAAATATATCACGAGTTACATAAACCTGCGCGAGAGGCTTATGCCGTATACCTATTCGCTGGCAGGGAAGGTCACGCAGGACGGGTACACCATGGTGCGTCCGTTGGTGTTCGATTTCAGGCAGGACGCGGACGCGATAAATGTTCAGGATCAATTTATGTTCGGGCCGTCGCTCCTCGTAAACCCCGTTTACACGTTGGGCCAACGGGAAAAGAGCATTTATCTCCCTGCCGGGCGGTGGGTGGATTTCTGGACTGGCGTTGCCACGTCGAGCGCGGGGCAGACGTTCACGGCGAAAGCCCCCCTTGACAAATTGCCGCTGTTCGTGAAGGCCGGCTCGATCATTCCTATGGGCCCGTTCATCCAGTACGCCGAAGAATCGGCCGATCCGACGGAAATCCGCGTGTATATGGGCGATAACGGCAAGTTCACGCTCTACGAAGACGAAGGCGGCAACTATAACTACGAGCAAGGCAAGTTTTCCGAGATTCCCTTCGAATGGGACGAGGCTTCTAAGACCCTCAAAATAGGGGCTCGTTCGGGAAGCTTTGACGGAATGTTGGAGAATCGCGTGTTTAACCTGGTTTTCGTTCAGCCGGGATACGGCACGGGAGTAGATCTGTCATCGAAATATCAGGCGACCGTGAATTATGACGGGAATGCGGCACAGGCGGTTTTTAACCCTGACTGGAAAATTCCGCTTCCTCCCATAGACCCGGAAACCCTGCCCAAGCCCGAACCTGCCCCAAAACCGCTGACTGCGGCAAAATCCATGGTAGGAGAGTGGTTGTTTGAGGAAGGCGAGGGACTGCGCATAAAGGACACGTCCGGCCATTTCAACGACGGCGGGTTGGTGACGTCGGACTCAAATGTCTGGAGGGAAGGCAAGTCGGGCCTGGCCCTAAATTACACTGGCGGCGGGAACACGTTTGTTCAGGCGAACAATAGCGAATCTTTGCAAATCACGAATGAAGTCACTTTTTCAGGATGGATTTACCCGCAGTCAGGCAGTTCCAATTTCAGGTTCATTATGAGCAAAGGCGGCAATGACGGCCCCAACCCTGGGTATCCCGGATTTTGCCTGCTCCTGGCCAATAACGCTAACAACAGGCTGCAGTTGGAGATGCAGACGGCAAAAAACGCGTCAGGAGCCACGAGCAAATCGACCATTGCCATGTCAAGCGGCAGCATTCCCTATGACCAATGGACGCATGTGGCGTTTACTTGGAAAGGAGCGGCGGCAGGAGGCGACGGGATTGCTCGAATTTATGTCAACGGCGCGCAGGCGGCTTCCGGAAGTTTCAGCGGCCCGATTGGCGTGAACGACGAGCCGCTCAATATTGGACGCAACAGCGCCAATAACAGCGGCTATCCGCTATGTTTCTATGGCTCTATTGACGAGGCGCGTCTGTTTAATTACGCGCTGACCCAAGATGACATAGTCAAGCTTGCCAATATGCAAAACGTTTCCGCGCCCAATCCCCGGAATATAAGCGTCACGCCCGGCGATTCCGCTTTGACCGTGACATGGGACGATCCCGTTGAAGCTTCGCTTGAGCGCGTAATAGTTTCATGCGCCCCCCATGACGGCGGCGCCCCTATGGTGTTCAATGTGCCAAAAGGCGTCGGATCGCAGGCGATAACAGGATTGGAAAATGGGAAATACTACCAAGTGCTTCTCCAGTCTGTTCTGAGCGGCGGAATGACTTCAGAGGGCGTATATGTCGTCGGTCGCGCCGCGCCGTACATGTCCGCCGTTGAAAACGCCGTTATTTATGACAGCGACGTATATGGGTATGTCGTAAACAATTCCGGTCGGAGTCTTAGCGGCAAAGTCAAGGCTGAAGTGTTTGAAGGAGGCGTAGAGCCTGTAAAAACGACGATTTTGGACAATTTCATTGTCGCTGGAATGGATATGCTTAGGTTTAAGGCGGATATTGGCGATTTTGTAAGCGGGCAGACAGTGAAGCTTTCCTTCGTCGATGAAAACGGCGAGGCTCTTTCGGGAACAGTGACGCTTGTTCGCCGTCAGACGGTTCCGCCGATTGACCCTGACATGTTGCCGAAGCCGGATCTTCCGTCGGTCGTGAAACCGGACGCGCCCGCCAGGGCTATGGTCGGCGAATGGCTGTTCGAGGAAGGGACAGGCACGAAAATTAACGACACGTCCGGTCTTGGCAACGACGGCGTTCTAAAAGCCTCGAACGCGAACGTGTGGGCGGTAGGCGGCGGCAAACAGGGCTCGGCGTTGAACTATGCCGGCGGGGGCAACACGTTTGTGGAGATAGCGAACGGCGAATCGTTGCAAATCGCGGACGAGATAACGTTTTCAGGTTGGATACGCCCGTCGAGCGGCAACTCCGGCTACAGATTCATCGCCGCCAAGGGCGGCAACGACAGCGGCCATCCGGGATATTGCCTGTTGTTGCAGAACAACGCAAACAACAGGATTCAACTGGAGATACAAACGCCTAGGAACAGTTCCGGCGCCACTGTGAAATCGACGGTCGCCGCTAACGCCAACATACCCTACGACCAATGGTCGCACGTGGCGTTCACATGGAAAGGCCAGGCGGCCGGAGGTGATAGCGTCGCAAGGTTGTACGTCAATGGGGCTGAGGTCGGCAGCGGGAGTTTCGTCGGGCCGATAGGAGTCAATGACGAGCCGCTGAACATCGGTCGCAACAGCACGAATAACGCCGGATACCCACTGTGCTTTTACGGGCTTATCGATGAGACGAGACTGTTCAACTACGCGCTGACGCGGGACGAGATAGTGGAACTGGCAAATATGCGGAGAGTCACGGCGCTTAACCCGCAAAACGTAAAAATAGTTCCCGGCGACAAGAGCGTCGTGGTTACATGGGATGATCCTGACGAGGAATCCTTGGAGCGTGTCAATGTGGCCTGCGAGCCATACGCGGGCGGGACGGCGCAAAGCTTTTCGGTAGGCAAGGGCATCGAGACGCTCACGATAACCGGATTAGAAAACGGTGAGTACTATCGGGTGCTTTTGCAGAGCGTTTTGGACGACGGGCGCACGTCAAGCGGCATATACGCCGTTGGAAAAGCCGCGCCGTTCCTAGCCGGAATTGAGGCTGCGGTCACCCATGGCGATAAGCTTTATGGCTATGTGGTGAACAACGCGGCGACAAGCCTGAGCGGAAAGCTTGTGGCGGAAGTGTTCAAAAGCGGCGCCTCGACGCCGATAAAAACCGCCGTCGTCGAAGATTTGGCCATCGAGCCGTTGGGGATGACTAGCTTCGTGGCGGACTTGGGAGAATACGATGACGATCAGAGCGTTAAAATTTCCTATATCAGCGGCACGGATGAAGATTTGGCTCAGCCTACGATCATCAGGCGTACTCTGATTTATGGCGGTTATTCTGATTATCAGATATGCGGTTACGGTCTTTCGGAGGATTCTGTGGGAACGGTGACGGTTGTGGCGAAAGGCGGCCGCGCGGCATTTTTGATCGTCGCCGCCTACGACGCGGCGGGCAGGCTCATAGACTCCAGAACCGCGAAGCTGTCACGGGCCGACAGCCCGAAGGCGTACGCCGTCGATTTCAGCTTAGTCGGCGCGGCGAGAGTCAGGGCGTTTATCTGGAGCGACACGTTTGCCCCATTAGCGGAGCCGTTGGATATAGCGTGGCGGAACAGGCAGAACTAGAATCCCGAACCGTCTGTTTCGTGACGGAGCGAATACTGTCAGAGCCCACCGACGAACGAGTGCGGTCGTCGGTGGGCTCCACTTGAAAAGCGCGGTGTCCCCGCCCCTCAGTCCCCGTCCTCCCCGTAAGCCCCCACGGAGAAAACATACTCGCTCAACGGGTAGTCCAGGCGCTCCGAGAAGTCGTAGTAATGCGTGTCGCCGCCCAGCGCCTCCAGGCGGGCCAGGGTCAGGGCGTCCAATACGGAAACCCGCGACTCATCCCCCGTCACGGCGTTCTCGCAGGCCACGGCGCCCTCCTCCAGGAACCAGCCCCTGAAGCGGAAAAACTCCTCGGCGTAGCTTCGCAGGCTCTCTTCCCGCGACGAGCCCTTCCCCGCCAGATCCGCCAGCCCGGTGAGGTTCTGGCCTATGGCGCTCATCAGGGAATGCAGCTCCACCTGATCGTCGGGCATGTTCTCCAGCATGTCCTGGAAATAGCCCTCCGTCAGCTCCGAGAGCGCGTGGGCGTCCGCCCCCGAGAAAAGGAGGAAAATCGGCTCGAAGGGTATGTCCGCCTCGGCCTCGACCAGGGCGGCGAACTGCTCAAAAAAAGAAAACCCCCCAGGCTCGTCGATTTCAACCAATTCCATCAGATCGCTCAGCTCCAAGATTTTCCTCCCGTCCCCCTGCGGCCGTTTCAGCCCGTCTGCGTCCTCAGCGTCTGCCGCTTGTCCAGGTTGATGCTCCGAATCACGATGTCGTACTCAGTGTCCTCAAAAATCCTGTCCACCATCCGCACGAAATTCTCCGACAGGTCGCTGGCGAAAAACGTGTGTTCCCCCACCCTCGGGCCTGCGTGGAGGCGGTTCGCGTCCAGGGACTCCAGTATACTGGACAAAATCTCCTCGGACGGGTCGATAATCCTCAGCCCTGGGTATATCCTCTCGATGTTCCGCCTGATCAACGGGTAGTGGGTGCAGCCCAGCACCAGCGTGCCGACGCGGCTCTCGGCGAAAAAGGAGTCCAGGTAGTGCCTTATGGTCAAGTCCATTATCTCGCTCTGGATGATACCCTCCTCGATGAGGGGCACGAAGGCGGGGCAGGGCTTCTGATATATGTCCAGCCCGTCGTTCTTCGACAGTATCTTCCTCCGGTAGGCGTTGCTGTGTATGGTCGCTCTGGTGCCGATGATGCCCACGCGGTGCCTCGCGGCGCAGGTTTCCGCCACCTTGCGGGCGGCAGGGCTTATTATCCCCAAAATAGGTATGGTCGGATGCCGCTCGCGCAGGTCGGCCAGGCAAGTGGCGCTGATGGTGTTGCAGGCGATGATAATCATCTTCACGCCGTTCTCCGCCAAAAAATCCGTGATTTCCAGCGAGAACGCCTTTATGGTGGACACGGCCTTAGACCCGTAGGGGGTGCGGGCGGTGTCGCCGAAATATATTATTTCCTCGTTCGGCAGGGCCGTCATGATGTAGGGCAAGCACGTCAATCCTCCCAGACCTGAGTCGAAAATCCCTATAGGGCGGTCATCCATCGCTTCCCCTTTCTGACGCCGGCCTCCAACTAAAACGCCCCGCGCCCCTGAACGCGGCTCCCTCGGAGGGCCGCGCCCCATGGCGCGTTCGGGCTTTGCGGGCGGCGAGCGGCGCCTAGGGCGGCACATGCTCGACTTAACACCCGTTATATATTATAATATAATATGAAAATGGAGGCAATCGCAATGGAAAAAATTAAACAACGCCATGAGATAGAAGAAAAGCACAAGTGGGACCTGAGCGCCGTCTACGCGGACGAGGCGGGCTGGGAGCGGGATTTCGCGGAGACGGAGGCGGGCTCCGAGGCCTTCGCGGGATTTTCGGGCAAACTCGGCGGCGCGGCGCCCCTGCTGGCGGCGCTGGAGGAAAAAGACAGGCTGTGGCAGACGGCGGAAAGGATTTTCGTCTACGCGCGGATGCGCAAGGACGAGGACAACCGCGAATCCAGATACCAGGCGCTGGCGGATCGGGCGCAGTCATTGATGGCCAGAGTCGCGTCCCGATTCTCCTTCTTCGTCCCCGAGATTTTGGAGCTTCCCGAGGCGACGTTGCGGGGATTTATGGATGAAGAGCCTAAATTAAGAAAATACGCCCATTATTTCAATACATTGCTGAGAGAGAAGGCGCACATACTGTCAAAGCCCGAGGAAAGCCTCATAGCCCAGTATTCCGAAGTCACAGGCGCCACCAACGATATTTTCAGCATGATAAACAACGCGGACATGAAGTTCGGCACGGTCACGGATCAGAACGGCGAAGAGGCGGAATTGACCCACGGGAACTACGTGCTGTTTCTGGAATCCCCCGACAGAAGGACGCGGAAGGAGGCGTTTGAGAAGATGTACGGGGCCTACGCGAGGCAGCGCAACACCCTGGCGGCCACGTACAGCTACAACACCAAGACGGACGCGGTGGCCGCCCGCGTCAGGAAATACCCGTCCTCGCTGGCGTCCGCGCTCTCGGGTGACAATATCCCGACCGCCGTGTACGACAACCTCATAGAGGCGGTGGGCGCGCGGCTGGGGGCGCTGCACAGGTATATGGACGTGAGGCGCAGGTTGCTGGGAGTGGACGAGGTGCATATGTACGACGTGTACGTCCCGTTGTTCCAACGCGAGGAGCGGCACATACCCTTTGAGGAGGCGCTGTCCGTGATGAAAGAGGGGCTGGCCGTGCTGGGCGACGAGTACGTCTCCGTCATCGACGAGGCCGTGAGGGAGCGTTGGCTGGACGTGTACGAGAACGAGGGCAAGACCAGCGGCGCCTACTCCTTCGGCAGCTACGACAGCCGCCCGTACATATTGATGAATTACAAGGGGAAGCTGAAGGACGTGTTCACCCTGGCGCACGAGATGGGGCATTCCATGCATTCCTGGCACACCAGGAGGAACCAGCCTTTTATCTATGGCGGGCATTCCATCTTCACGGCGGAGGTGGCGTCCACGGTGAACGAGGCGCTGCTGATGCGCCATCTGCTGGAACGCGCCGACAGCCCGTCGGAGAAGAAGTACCTGCTGAACCTGCATATAGAGGAGTTCCGCACCACCCTGTTCCGCCAGACCATGTTCGCGGAATTCGAGCGGCTCACCCACGAGACCGTGGAGCGGGGCGGGGCGCTCACGGCGGACTTCCTCTCCGAAGAGTACCACAAGCTGAACGGGAAGTATTTCGGGGAGGCGGTGGCCAATGACGCGGAGATCGCCATGGAATGGGCCAGGATACCGCACTTCTACAGGGCGTTTTACGTATACAAATACGCCACCGGCTATTCGGCGGCCACGGCCATAGCGAAGGGCATAGCGGAGGGCGGAGCCCCGGCGAGGGACGCCTATATCGAGTTTTTAAAGACCGGGGAGAGCGACGACCCGATAGAATTGCTCAAAATCGCCGGGATTGACATGAGCAGGCCCGAGCCGGTCCTTCAGGCCATGGACCGCTTCGAGGCGTTGGTGGGGGAATTGGAAGCGATTTCGTGAGGTGGCCATGGGCAGCGGGATAATCAGCATTTTCTCGAATTCGGAAAGCGGCTCCGTCAAGATAAAGCGGCAGCTGCGCATGAAGCTCAAGGACGCGGGGTTCGTCCCGTCGGGCGGCTACGACCCCGAGGCGGAGCTAGTGATATGCATAGGCGGGGACGGCGCCCTGCTGAACACCCTGCGCCTCCTGGACTTCCCTGACGTGCCCGTGGTGGGGGTGAACACGGGGCATTTGGGGTTTTTCCAGGAGTTGCAGCCGTCGGAGCTGGATGAGTTCGTTTTCCGCTACAAGGAGCGGCGGTACGTGGTGCATTGCCTGAAAACGGCGGGCGCGGAGATCGTCCACGGGGACGACGCCAAGACGTCCCTCATCGGGCTGAACGAGATAGTGATACGCGGGGCGGCCTCGCGGGTGGCGCATCTGGATATTTTTATCGGCGACAGCTTCATCGAGGCGTTCCGAGGGGACGGGGTGCTGGTCTCCACGCCTTCGGGCAGCACGGCGTACAACTACGCCCTGGGCGGGAGCATAGTGGACCCGAGGCTGGATTTGCTCCAGGTCACGCCCATCGCGCCCATAAACAACTCCGCCTACAGGTCTTTCACCTCCAGCGTCCTGCTGCCGCCGCATCTGGAGCTGAACGTGTTCCCCGAGCAGGGCGCGGATAAGAGCGTGCTGATAGCGGCTGACGGCGCAGAGGGCGTGTACGTCGGGGTCAAGCGCATACACATCGGCTTTTCGGGCAAGGCGGTGAAGCTGATACGTTTCGAGAATTATGATTTTTGGAACAAAGCCAAGCAGAAGCTGTTGTAGGCGGGCGGCATTAGAGAGGTAATTAAATTGGTTTTTGGATTGAAGAAGTCCTTTTTCGGAAAATTAAAACAGAAAATAGAAGATGTTATTTTTATGCGTCCCGAAGTGGACGAAAACACCTTGGACGCTTTGGAAGAAGTCCTGATCACTTCGGATATAGCCATGGGTACTACCATGAAGATCGTGTCGGAACTGAGAGAGGCCGTCCGAATGGAGAGGCTGACCGATCCCGAGCAGGTTAAAGAACGCATTGCCGCCATAGTGAAGCGGCTGGTGGACAAAGGCGATCGGCACAAATGGGCGGACGCGTCGCCGCTGGTCGTTTTAGTGGTGGGGGTCAACGGCGGGGGGAAAACGACGTCGATAGCGAAGTTAGCGAGTTTCTACAAGGGCAAAGGGAAAACAGTCTTGCTGGCCGCTGCCGACACATTCCGGGCGGCGGCAGGAGAGCAGCTTGAAATTTGGGCTGAACGCGTAGGAGCCAACGTGATAAGGCATCAGGAAGGGGCGGATCCGTCCGCCGTTATTTTTGACGCGATTCATTCCGCAAAGGCAAAAAAAGCGGACGTGCTGATATGCGACACCGCCGGAAGGCTGCAGACGAAGCGGAACCTCATGGCCGAACTGGAAAAAATGAACAAAGTCGTGACAAAAGAGTTTCCGGAAGCCGCAAGGGAGACATTGCTGGTGCTGGACGCCACAACAGGCAAGAACGCGATTTCGCAAGCCAAAGAATTCGGGACGGTCACTGATATTTCCGGGATTATGCTCACCAAAATGGACGGCACGGCAAAGGGAGGCATAGTTATCACCATTGCCGACGAGCTCGATCTTCCGGTAAAATTCATAGGCGTTGGAGAAAAAATCGACGATCTCAGGATTTTCAATCCGGAAGAATTCGCGGCAAGCATTTTCGAGGATGACGGCGGTTCAGAGGCTCCCATAAAAGCATCAGGAGAGGGCGTGGGAAAATGAGCAAACCTATAGTGGCCGTGGTCGGCAGGCCGAACGTGGGGAAATCAACCCTATTTAACAGGTTGGCAGGCAAAAGGATTTCCATCGTGGAGGACACGCCAGGCGTCACTCGTGACAGGATTTACGCGGAAGCGGAATGGAGAAATATAACCTTTGGCATCATAGACACGGGCGGCATAGAACCCGACAGCGATGACGAGCTGTTCTTACAGATGAGGGAACAGGCTGAGATCGCCATGGATATGGCGGATGTGATAGTGTTCATCGTGGACGGCAAGGAAGGGCTTACCGTCTATGACAGGGATGTGGCCGACATGCTCATGCGCACCAGGAAAAAAATCGTGCTGGCGGTCAACAAGGCGGACAGCCCTGGATTGCCTGCCGGTTATTATGATTTTTTCGAGCTGGGATTGGGAGAACCGATGGCCATATCCGCAGCGAACATGTTGGGGCTGGGGGATTTGCTCGACAAGATAGTGGAGAACTTTCCGGCTCTATCTTCTGAAGAAGACGAGGACGCGGTCAAGATCGCTGTCATCGGGAAGCCGAACGTGGGTAAATCATCGCTGGTCAACATGCTGTTGGGGGAGAACAGGGTCATTGTATCTGACATAGCGGGCACGACCAGGGACTCGGTGGATTCCCCGTTTGAGTGGAACGGCGCGCCATACGTGCTAATAGACACGGCGGGCGTCCGGCGCCGCAGTAAAATCGCCGGAGATATCGAAAAATACAGTGTTATTCGGACGATGGCCGCAATTGAGCGCAGCGACGTGTGCCTCTTGATGCTTGACGCGGCGGAGGGCGTCACGGAGCAGGATAAGCGTGTGGCAGGCATGGCGCATGAGGCGGGCAAGGGCATAGTCATAGTAGTCAATAAATGGGATTTGATAGAGAAACACACGGGCACCATGAACGAGTTCAGAAAAAAGCTGAGGGCCGAACTGGTATTTCTCTCTTATGCCCCTGACGTGTTCATATCGATCCTTGAAAGGCAACGGATAAAAAACGTCATGGAAATGGCAGGGCGTGTCGCGGAAATACGTGCCTTGAGAGTGGCCACGGGGCAGCTCAACAGTCTCTTGGCGGATGCGGTGATGTTCAAACCGCCGCCCTCCGACAAGGGTAAGCGGCTGAAGATATATTATATTTCCCAAGTAGGGGTTAAGCCGCCGCTGTTTTCGCTGAAAGTTAACGACGAAAAGCTCGTGCATTTTTCGTATGCAAGGTATTTGGAAAACAGGATCAGGGATAGTTTCGGTTTCGAAGGGACATCGATAAAATTCGTTTTCAGAGGCAAAGGGGAGAAAGGAGAATAGGCTGATAAACGCTGTTACTGGGAATATGACAAGCTTCATGGAAGAATTGGCCGCTATAGACAGTAGCGTGGTGATACTTTTGTTTTACATAGCCGCCGCATATTTTGCAGGTTCGTTTTCGCCTTCCATCATGTTAGGAAAGTTGAACGGGATTGACATCAGGACGAAGGGCAGCGGCAACGCGGGCACGACGAACGTGCTAAGGACATTGGGGAAGAAGGCGGCGGCGATAACGTTGGCGGTGGATGTCTGTAAGGGCTTCGCGGCTGTTTTCTTGGCAAAAATGCTGTTCGGCGCCGCATTCGCGCTACTCTGCGGTATAGCCGTCATATGCGGGCACATATGGCCGGCCGTTCATGGGTTCAGAGGAGGCAAGGGAGTAGCGACCGGCTTGGGGGTTCTTCTGGCGTTTAACGCGGTCATAGGAGGATTGGCGCTGGCAGTTGCGGCGGCGGTTATGCTGGTGACAAAGAGGGTTTCGGTCGGCGCGTTGACGGCGGCGGCGGCATTTCCGGCCATGGTCTTTTGGATGGAGCCCGTCTACTTCGCGCCGGCATTGGCAATTGCCGTCGTAGTTTGGATTAAGCACAGACAGAACCTGGTGCGGCTGGTTAGAGGCGAGGAGCCGAAAATCCGTTTTAAGCCGTGAACGTGGATTAATATAAGCAAGCAGGAAAGGAATATTATTTGATGAAACAGAAAATTGCCGTGATCGGAGCGGGGAGCTGGGGCACGGCCCTTGCGATTAGTTTGGGCTCGAAGGGGCACGAGACGGTCATATGGGATGTGGATAAGGATTTGCTGGCAGGTATCGACAAGTCGAGAGAGAACGGACGCTATCTGCCAGGCATAAGACTTAACGACAACATAGTAGTGGCATATGATATGAAGGTCGCTCTGGATGGGGCGGATATGGCATTGTTCGCGGTTCCCGCTCAGCATTTCAGAGAGGCCGCGATCTCCGCCGCGCGCTATTTGGAAGGCGGGACGCCTGTGGTCAACGCCGCCAAAGGCATAGAGGAAAAGACGCTTAAAACCTTGTCCGAGGTGTCGCGTGAGTTGTTGCCGAACCATGGGTACGCGGTCGTTTCCGGGCCGTCCCACGCCGAAGAGGTCGGTCAGGCCATGCCTACCACGTTGGTTGCCGCAGCGAAAGAAATCAAGCTGGCGGAGTATGTGCAGGACGTGTTCATGACAGAGAGGTTCAGGGTTTACACTAATACGGACGTCCAAGGCGTGGAACTGGGGGGAGCGTTGAAAAATATAATAGCCTTGTGCGCAGGCATATCCGACGGGATGGGTTTTGGCGACAACGCCAAAGCGGCTCTTATGACAAGGGGACTTGTCGAGATGGCGAGGTTGGGGGAACGGCTAGGGGGCAAAAGGGAAACGTTTTTCGGGTTGTCGGGCGTGGGGGATTTGATAGTCACATGCACCAGCGCGCACAGCCGCAACCGACGTTGCGGGATAATGATAGGGGAGGGCGCGCCGCCAAACGAAGCGATGGAGCGCGTCGGAATGGTGGTGGAAGGAGTTTATACGGCACGGGCGGCGTATAAGCTGTCGAAAATCACGGGGGCGGAGATGCCGCTTACTGAGCAAGTTTGCAAAGTTATTGACGGTGAGACGAGCGCCAAGGACGCCGTGGCGGCGCTGATGACCAGGCAAAAACGTCATGAGCCCGAAGAGTTGCCGGGGATTTTTTAAGAAAACGCAAAACGGGGTCGCGATCCGCGACCCCGTTCTTTAATACGCAATCACCATCCGCGCCCGGCTTTCAAGCCATGGCGCGTCCGAACCCGAACCTAGAAATTCTGGTGGGCGGAACGGGGCGAATTCTCCACGAAGCGCTTGAGAAGAGCGGAGGCCTCGGCTCTGGTCAAGGCGGACTTGGGATAGAAGTTGCCGTCGGGCTGGCCGTCCAGCAAACCATAGGCACGAAGGAGGTTCACGTCCTCCAGCGCCCAGTCGGAGATGTCGGCCGCGTCGTTGAACGGCGGCTTATAAATCCTGGTGCTCCTGGGAATCTTCGAAGAATAGTTTATGTACGCGGCGATGATTTTGGCGGCCTGCTCCCTGGTGACCACCGCGTCCGGCGCGAAGGCCGAGTCGCCCACTCCGACGGCTATGCCGTTGAAGGACGCCCAAGCCACGTAGGGGGCGTAGTAGGCGTCGGCGGCCACGTCGTAGAACGACGAGCCCACGCCTGCGGCCGGCTGGATGCCGTCATAGCGGCCCAGCACCGTGACGAGCATGCCGCGGGTCAAAACGCCGTTGGGGTCGAACTTGCCGTCGCCCACGCCGCTGAAAAGGCCGTTTTTAACGACAAAAGCGATATCCGCCTCAGCCCAGTGGCCCGTCACGTCAGAAAACTCGCTGGCGGCAGGCAACGGCGCATCGACGGGGGCGCTTATGGGGATAATAGGCTGGGGCGCGGCTTCCGCCGGTTGCTCTTCAGCCGCGGGCTCGCTTTCGATAGCCGCTTCGGAAGTGGCGTCCTCGCTGACCGCGGAGGGGCTGGCCGTGCTTTCCGTCGCCGCGGAGGCCGTTTCAGCCGGGTTCTCCGGGTCGGCCGCGAAAGCGGAAGCCGAAGGGACTACGACCAAGGCCGCGCTCAAAGCGGCGACAGCCAAAAATGAGATGGCTCTCTTAATAGTATTTGACATAAAATCCTCCTTTATTTTTATTGACAATCAATAAAATAGCTGTCCATCCAGCCCAAGGCGCCTGTAGGCCCCCAGGCAAAAAATAAAATCACTCATAGAAAAGTATAACAATTTCATCTCAGATATGCAATGATTTCCCCGCATTTGAATAATTACATTTACTTTTCAAAAACTACTGTGATAAAATAGTAAGTGTTACTCGTTCCGTATTGTTTAGCCGTTTGGCATGAAAGGGAGTTGTCGTGAAATGACTTTAAGAAAAACAGTAATCGCGCTCGTGTGCCTCGTGATAGCCGTAGGCCCGGCGCCCCGCGTTTTCGCCGTTTCCGCCCCCGCCGGGGCGACGGAGGTAGACGTGCCCGTGACGGTCGCGTCATCCTCGCAGGAGCCGATAATAGGAGTGGACATTTACGTGAGGCTGTCCTCCGGCCTTCAGGGCGTGAGCTTCGTGCCTGCGGCAGGCAACGCCGCGGGAGTCCCCGTGCCCTTCGACTCGGAAGGGGAAACTCTGAATTTCGGCACGCACGCGGACGCTGACCGTCCGATCGCGCTGTCAGGAGGCAGCCTCAACGTGGGGATATTGAAATGCTCATACAAGGGCAACGCCGAGGAACGCGTCAGCTTTGAGGAAGTGACCATATACAGGGTCGCGGAGAACGGGGGGATGGTATCCGAGGCGCTGTCCGAGAGCGGAGCCTTGCCGGCGGACATTCCCGTGACGAGAGGCGCGGGAACCTCGACGCCCCCAAGCGCGGGCCAGAGCGGCGGCGCCGTTCCCGACGCGGGCGCGGGCGCGGCGGCACCGACGTCGGGCGGCGCGGTCGGGACTTCGCCCGCCGCGGTGGCGGATTCCGCGCTGCCCGGCCCGGAGGCTTACGGCGCCCCGTCTTCGGGGGTGTACACGTTCATTGACGTTTGGGAAGCGGAGTGGGCGAGAACTGCCATAGAGTATCTGGCGACATATAAAGGCATACAGGGGACGGGGTATGGTTATTTCCTGCCCAACGCCTACGTCACGAGGGCGCAGTTCGCCCGTCTTCTGAACCAGGCATTCGCCTTCCCCGCCGTCACGGCGCCTGCCGATTTCGTCGACGTGCCGCCGGGGGAATGGTGCTACGAGGACGTGACGAGACTGGCGGCGGCGGGAATAATCCAGGGCTACGACGCGACCAGCTTCCGGCCCAACGACCTTATATCCAGAGAGCAGATGGCGACGATGACAGACCGCGCGCTCGAGTACTTCGGCTCGCGGCTGGAAGCGAATTGGCAGAACAGCGTGGCCGATTTGTACGTGGCCGCCTCCTATGCCTGGTTTCCCATACAAAAGCTGTATGAAGCGGGCCTGATAACCGGCATGGAGGACGGCACGTTCATGCCCAAAAGTTACACCACCCGCGCCCAGGCGGCGGTGATTATCCTTAGGGCGCTGCGGATGACAGGGAAGAACTGACGAATACGCCGAGGCGATGAGAACGACGGCAGACCGTATTGGCTAAACAGCCCGGCGGGCCCCTGAACCCATATCGGTTCAGGGGCCCGCCCCGTCTTGAACCGATTTTGCCTAAACAGGGGGAACCTGCTCGTGCATGAACTAGGATAAATAGCTCTTGGAACGAATAAAACTGCGGGAGAGGGTTGATTTTAGGAAAATTGCAGACTAGGGGAATAATGGCGCGGCGTTGGCACGGGGATTGCAACGTTATTGAACGTTGGCGAGAAACGCGGAACGGCGTGTTCGGCCGTCGTTCAATGCGATGTTTTGAGCTATTGGTTATTATTGTAAGAGAAAAGGAGATTAATGATGAAAAAAGGATGCCCATTCGGCACGCACAGGGTCATTTCGCCCAAAGGCGTGCTGCCTCAGCCCGCAGACGTGATTGACAACAGCATGGAGATTTACGACAACGAGGTTCTCATCGACGTCCAGACCTTGAACGTCGATTCGGCCAGCTTCACCCAGATCGAGAAGCAGGCGAAGGGCGACGTGGAAGAAATCAAGAAAATCATGAAAGGCATAGTGGCGAAGGCCGGCAAGCACAAGAATCCCGTGACCGGCTCGGGCGGCATGCTTATCGGCACGGTCAAGGAGATAGGGCCGGCGTACAAGGGCAGCCTGAAGGTGGGGGACAAGCTGGCCACGCTGGTCTCGCTCTCCCTCACGCCGTTGGTCATAAAGGAGATACACGAGGTCAGGCCCGACATAGACCAGGTGGACATCACGGGCCAGGCCATACTGTTCCAGAGCGGCATATACGCGGTGCTGCCCAAGGACATGCCTGAGACACTGGCGCTGTCCGTGCTGGACGTGGCGGGGGCCCCCGCGCAGGCGGCCAGGCTGGTGCAGTCGGGCGACACGGTGGTGGTCATAGGCGGCGGCGGCAAGTCAGGGCTTCTTTGCCTCCACGAAGCCAAGAAGAGGGCCGGCGTGACGGGCAAGGTCATATGCGTGGGCGGCAGCGAGAAGTCCACGGACAGGGCCAGAAAGCTGAACCTGGCGGACGAGTATTTCGCTTTCGACGCCACCGACGCGGTGGGGCTCTACAACAAGATTTCAGACCTCACCGACGGCAAGCTGGCGGACGTGGTCATAAACTGCGTCAACATAGAGAACACCGAGATGTCGTCAATACTGGCCTGCAGGGACAGGGGCACGGTGTACTTCTTCTCCATGGCCACCAGCTTCACGAAGGCCGCCCTGGGCGCGGAAGGCGTGGGCAAGGACGTGAACATGATTATCGGCAACGGCTACTGCAAAGACCACGCGGACATATCGCTTCAGGTGCTGCGCGAGAACCCGGCGCTCAGGAAGCTGTTTGAGGAGATGTACGCCTGATAACGGCGCCGTCGTCACGGGAAAGCGATGGCCGCGTCTGCGGCCGTCCGCGTCCCGAGCGGCGCATACCTATCTTTTTTAGATTCCGCCCAAAATTATTGGGCAGACGTTCGGAAGATAGTATCTACTAATCCGTTTCAAGATAACATGTCAGGCGCGGATCAGTGTTATGATAGAGGGAAGGGGAACAAGTTATGGCAGCGATTAGAAATTGGAAAGACGTCCCGCTTTGGAAAAACGTAAGCGACGAGGAATGGAACGATTGGCTATGGCAGATAAGGAACAGGCTTTCCAGCGTGGATGAGATAAGGCAGGTGGTCAACCTGACCGATCAAGAGGCGGCGGACATCGAGAAGGTCATGGATGGCTTCCGTGTGGGCATAACGCCCTATTACGCCTCTTTGATGGACCCGGACGACCCCAGATGCCCGGTTAGGATGCAGGCGGTGCCCACCATAGCCGAGACGCGCAGGGGCGCGGGCGACATGGAGGACCCCCTCCACGAGGACGAGGACTCCCCCGCGCCGGGCCTGACGCACAGATACCCTGACAGGGTGCTGTTCCTGATAACGGACCAATGCTCCATGTACTGCCGGCACTGCACCAGGCGCAGGATGGCGGGCGAGCATGACGGCGCCAGGAGCAAGGAGGACATCGAGAAGTGCTTGGAGTACATCAGGAAGACCCCCGTGGTCAGGGACGTGCTGCTCTCGGGCGGCGACTGCCTCTGCGTGTCGGACGAGTTCCTGGAGTACGTCATAAGCGAGCTGCGTAAGATACCCCATGTGGAGATAGTGCGGCTGGGCTCCAGGACGCCCGTGGTCATGCCCATGCGCATAACGGACAACCTGGTCAACATGCTGAAGAAATACCATCCCATATGGCTGAACACGCATTTCAACCACCCCAAGGAGATGACGCCTGAGGCGCAGGAGGCCGTGCGCAAACTGGCCGACGCGGGCATCCCCCTGGGCAATCAGAGCGTGCTGCTTCGCGGGCTGAACGACTGCCCCCACATCATGCGCGATCTGGTGCATGTGCTGGTGAAGAACAGGGTCAGGCCGTACTACATTTACCAATGCGACCTTTCCTTGGGAATAGAGCATTTCAGAACCAAGGTGTCCAAGGGCATAGAGATAATAGAAGGGCTGCGGGGGCACACCTCGGGCTTCGCGGTGCCCACCTTCGTGGTGGACGCGCCCGGAGGCGGCGGCAAGACGCCCGTCATGCCCCAGTACGTCATTTCCCACACGCCCAAGAAGGTGGTGCTGCGCAACTATGAGGGCGTCATAACCTCGTACACGGAGCCGAAGCACATGGAGGACATACCCTGCACCTGCGATTACTGCACGGGCAAGAAAAAGTACGAATACGAGGGCGTGGCGGCCATATCGGTGACGGACAAATTGTCCATAGAGCCTGCCGACCTGGCGAGGCACAAGCGGAACAGCATGAAGAAATAGCGGGGTGCGCGTTGGGACTGCTGCGGGACATTGCGAGGGAGCATAAGACAGTCTCCCTGGTGGGGATGGCCAAGAACGCGGGCAAAACCACGGCCATGAACTACCTGATAGCCCAGGCCGAGGACGAGGGCGTCAGGCTGGGAGTCACGTCCACCGGGAGGGACGGCGAGTCCGTGGACGTGGTGACGGGCACGGAGAAGCCCAAGGTCTACCTGACGGAGGACACGCTGGTGGCGGTTCCCGCGGGGCTTTACGACCTTTCAGGCGCGGGGCTTGAGATACTGCGCATGACGGAATTTTCATCGCCTCTGGGGCAGGTGATGCTGTGCAGGGTGGCCGAGGCGGGCTACGTCCAGGTGGCGGGGCCCGTGACCACGGCCGGCCAGAGGCGGATTTGCGCGGAAATGCTGGCGGCGGGCGTGGATTTGGTGCTTATAGACGGGGCCATAGACCGCAAATCCATAGCGGCGCCCGACGCCTCGGACGCCATAATACTGTCCACGGGCGCGGCCCTGTCCCGCAACATGACCAAGGCGGCCGAGGAGACGGGCTACGCGACGGAACTGTTCGGCCTGCCCGTGCTGGAGGACGCGGCGGCGCGGGAGGCCATAGCGGCCAGGCCCGACAGGCTTCTGGCCATAGGCTCGCCTGCGGGCGGCGCGGCGGGCGGGGCGCTGGCCGTGCCTCTGGAGATGAAAACGGGGCTTCGGGCAGGCGCGAGGATTAGGGAGGCGCTGGCGGTTTTCGACAAGGCCGAGGCAGGGGGCGGCGCCAGGGCGGACAAGGCCAATGAGGGCGGCGGGGGCTCGCGGGGCGGGGCCTCGGGGGCTGACGGCAAAAGCGGCGCGGGGATGTTCTACATATACGTGCCGGGGGCGCTGACCGACGGAATGCTGTCGGGTCTGGAGCCTAAAACCCTCAGCGGCGCGGCGTTCGTGGTCACGGACCCCACGAAGATATTTTTGGACAGGCTCAACTACAAGCGGCTCAAGGCCAGAGGGCTGAGGATTTTCACGATGGCGGGGGTGAAGGTGGCGGCAGTCACCGTGAACCCCACCTCGCCCGAGGGCTATTCCTTCGACAGCGGCGAGTTCATCGAGGCGGTCAGGGCGGTGACGGGCGGAATCCCGGTGATAGACGTGCGGATGTGAAACATATGTTGGCAAGCGAAAGAACCAAGAGGGAATTAGGCTTTCTGGACGTCCTGTCGAGGGTCAGGCCGCGCAGCCCCTTCGGCAAGCGGCGCATGGACAATCTCATGCCCTACATGCCGGGCGACGAGGCCAGGCTGGAGGGCGAGCTGGACAGGCTGGAGCGCATGTGCCGCGTCTCCCTTTCCCATAGGCAGGAATGGGAGGGGCTGGCGGCGGTTTTCCACGCCATGAAGGACGTCAGCGCCACTATAGAGCGCAGCAGCCACGAGACCTTGAGCGTGGTGGAGCTGTACGAGGTCAAGGCGCTGCTGCTGCAGATGGAGGAGTCGCGGGCCATAATAGCGGGCATGGGGGACGGCTGGCCGTCCAATCTCACCCCGGCGGCCGCTGACGGCCTGCTGGATTTGCTGGACCCCGAAGGCAGCCGCCTGCCCGCTTTCTATATTTACGACCAATTTTCGGAAAAACTAGCAAATTTGCGCAAAGAGAAGAAGGACAAGGAACTGGCGCTGCGCAGGGAGCAGAAGAAGCTGGCCGAGGAGGCGGAGGCCCGTCTGGGCATAAAGCTCTCCCCCAAATTCGACGCGTCCGTCCCGCGAAGCGAGACAGAGAAGCTGGCCGCCGCCGAGTCGTCCCCTTTGCTCCAGGTGGGGGGCGAGGATTTCTCGTCGGTGACCTTCCAACTGCGGCTGGGCGCGGAGGGCAGGCGGCTGACGGCTGAGGCGGACACCATAGGGGCCCTGGTGGAGGACGAGGAGCTGGCCGTAAGGAAGAGGCTCTCAAAGGAGGTGGCGAAGTACGCCCCCCTGTTGCTGAAGAACTGCCGCGTCATAGGGGACGCGGACTTCGTCATGGCCAAGACGGATCACGCCATACGCCACGACTGCGTGAAGCCCGGCGTGGTGCGCATACACACCCTGCGACTGGAGGACGGCAGGTATCTGCCACTGGAGCGCCTGCTCCGCGAGAAGGGCCAGGATTATTCGCCTGTGAGCATTTTCCTGGACGAAGGGGTGTCCTGCATCACGGGCGCGAACATGGGCGGCAAGACGATTTCCATGAAGCTGGCGGGCCTGGTGGCGCTGATGGCGCAGCACGGCTTTTTCGTGCCCTGCAAGTCGGCCTTCGTGGGGCTTTCCTCATCGGCGCACATACTGATAGGGGACAGCCAGGACATGCAGAAGGGGCTTTCCAGCTTCGGCAGCGAGATGGAGGGCCTGGGGGAGATATTGTCCAAAAGCGGCGAGAAGGCGCTGATTTTCATCGACGAGATAGCCGGCTCCACGAATCCCGCTGAGGGGCGGGCGCTGACGAAGGCGCTGATAGGCTATCTGTCGAAGAGGCCCTACATAACGCTGATGACCACCCACTTCGAGAGGGTGGCCGAAGGGGCGGGGGTGGTGAACCTGCGCGTGCACGGCCTGTCAAGCGCGGACTTCGACCGCCTGTCGGCAGAGCTTAGGAACGCGGGCATCAACGACAGGATAGAAATCATCACCAGGTTTATGGATTACAGATTGGAGAGGGTGAACGGCGGCGCGGAGATTCCCAAGGACGCATTGCGCATAGCGGAGATACTGGGGATAAAGCGCGAGATAATAGATGGGGCGAGGGAGATATTGGAGGCGCAGGCCCAATGACGTCGCGGCGGGGGGCGGGGGATAAGCCCGTTCTCGCGGTTTGCGGCGCCTTGCGGCGTTTCCGGCGGCCCTCGGTGGGGGAAGGCCCCGCGCGGAGGGGCGCGGGCGAGTCCCGGAAAATTGTTTAATTAGTATTTTAAGGAGGCTATGAATGAGCAAACTGAATTTAGACCCTGCGGTCATCGAGAGCGCCAGGGGCTGCGCGGCGAGGATAGCCGCCAGCGTCCAGAGCTTCATCGAGCGCCACACCACGGTCAGCACGGAGAGAACCGTGGCGCGGCTGTTGGGCGTGGACGGGGTGGATGAGATGGAATCGCCGCTTTCCAACGTGCTTATCGACCAGCTGAAGGAAGCCGGGGTTTTGAGCAGGGGGGCCGCCTACTGGATAGGCAACGCCGCCATAGCCACCGGCCTTGGCCCTCAGAAAATCGCCGAGGAAGCGGCGGCAGGCAGGCTGGACGTGACCAAACTGCCCGCCGCGCCCGTGAAGGACGCCGAGAGCGCGGTCATGCCCATAGCGAAAGAGGCGCTGGCGGCCATCAAGAAGCAGCGGGCCGACAGGGAGAGGATGATAAAGGACATAGGCGAGGGCCGGCAGCCCTACCTCTACGTCATAGTCGCCACGGGCAATATCTATGAGGACGTGGTGCAGGCCCAGGCGGCCGCCAGGCAGGGCGCCGACATCATCGCGGTCATAAGGACCACGGGCCAGAGCCTGCTGGACTACGTGCCCTACGGCGCCACCACGGAAGGCTTCGGCGGCACCTACGCCACCCAGGAGAACTTCCGCATAATGCGCAAGGCGCTGGACGAGGTGGGCGACGAGGTGGGCCGCTACATAAGGCTCTGCAACTACTCCTCAGGCATGTGCATGCCCGAGATCGCGGCCATGGGCGCGCTGGAGAGGCTGGACGTCATGCTGAACGACGCCCTGTACGGCATACTCTTCCGCGACATCAACATGCAGAGGACGCTGGTGGACCAGTTCTTCTCCAGGGTGATAATAGGCTACAGCGGCATAGTGTTCAACTCAGGCGAGGACAACTACCTGACCACCGCGGACGCCTTCGAGGAGGCGCACACGGTGCTGGCCTCCCAGTTCATAAACGAGCAGCTGGCCGTGCTGGCGAACATACCCGAAGAGCAGATGGGCCTGGGGCACGCCTTCGAGATGGACCCGTCCATCGAGGACGGCTTCCTCTACGAGCTGGCGCAGGCCGTCATGGCCAGGGAGATTTTCCCCAAGGCGTCGCTGAAATACATGCCGCCCACGAAATTCATGACGGGCAATATCTTCAAGGGCCACATCCAGGACGCGCTGTTCAACCTAATAGCCGTCTGGTCGGGCCAATCCCTGCAGCTTCTGGGGATGCTGACGGAGGCCATACACACGCCCCATCTCCAGGACAGGTTCTTGTCAATAGAGAATGCTTCTTACATTTTTAATAACGCGAGGAATTTAGGGGAAGAAGTGGAATTCAAGAAAGGCGGCATCATCCAGAAGCGGGCGGCGCTGGTTCTGGGCGAGGCGGACAAGCTGCTGCGCCAGATAGAGGCGGACGGGCTGTTCGCCACCATAGAGCAGGGCAAGTTCGGCGGCGTGAAGCGCGCCAGGGACGGCGGCAAGGGGCTGGAAGGCGTCGTGGTGAAGCACGGCGAGTATTTCAACCCGTTCATCCCGCTCATGCTGAAGGGAGGCGATGCGATATGACTAAGACGGCAGGTTCCGCAGTTGATTTGACGAAGGTGAAGCCCTATGGCGACACCATGAACGACGGCATGACGGAGCTGACGTTCACATTGCCCGTGCCTTACGGGCCTGAGGCCGACGAGGCGGCCAGGCAGCTGGCCAGGAAGATGGGGCTGGACGAGCCGAACGCGGCTTTTTCCAAGGATTTGGGCCAAGGCTTCACCTTCTTCGTGGTATACGGCAAGTGCCAGCACTCCGTGGACTTCACGACCATAAAGGTGGCCAAGGCGGACGTGGAGGTGATGAGCAGGGAAGAATGCCAGGACTACATCGCCAAGAACATCAAGAGGGACGTGGTCATAGTGGGCGCCACCACGGGCACGGACGCCCATACCGTGGGCATAGACGCCATCATGAACATGAAGGGCTTCCACGGGCATTACGGATTGGAGAGGTACAAGGGGATAGAAGCGGTGAACCTGGGCTCCCAGGTTCCCAACGAGACGCTGGTGGCCAAGGCCATAGAGCTTAACGCGGACGCCATCATCGTGTCCCAGATAGTGACCCAGAAGGACGTCCACGTGCTGAACCTGACGAACCTGGTGGAGCTGGTGGAGGCCGAGGGCATAAGGGACAAGGTGGTGCTGGCCTGCGGCGGCCCCAGGATTTCCTACGAGCTGGCGCAGGAACTGGGCTATGACGCGGGATTCGGGGCGCACACCTACGCCGAGGACGTGGCCTCCTTCATCCTGACGGAGGTAGTGAGGCGCGGGCTGGTATAGCTAGCGGAGCGGAGCGGCGGCGCGGGGCCTTTTAGGGCCTCTCGCGGGCCGTGACGCGGGAGGGAGTTTTTATGAAAGACAAGATAAAGACCGCTGACGAAGCCGTCTCCATGATTGGCGACGGGGCGGCCGTGATGGTGGGCGGCTTCATGGCCTGCGGCACGCCTGAAATTTTGATTGACGCGTTGGTCAGGAAGGGTTCCAAGAACCTCACCATCATCTGCAACGACGCGGGGGTGCCCGGTAGGGGCGTGGCCAAGCTTTTGACCAACGGGCAGATAAAGACGCTCATAGCCTCCCACGTGGGGCTGAACCCCGAGGTGGCGCAGCGCATGAACACGGACGTGCCCGAGGACAAGCTGGAATGCCTGCTGATCCCCCAGGGCACCCTGGCTGAGAGGATAAGGGCCGGCGGCTGCGGCCTGGGCGGCTTCCTGACGCCCACGGGCGTGGGCACCATCGTGGCCGAGGGCAAGCAGGTCATCACCCTGGACGGGCGGGATTATTTGCTGGAGCTGCCCCTGCGGGCGGACTACGCCCTCATCAGAGGCAACGTGACCGACAAGTTCGGCAACACCACCTACCACGGCACGACCCGCACCTTCAACCTCATGATGGCCACCGCGGCCGAGCATGTGATAGTGGGTACCTGCAAAATCGTGGAGGTGGGGGAGATAGACCCCAACTCCGTGGTGACGTCGGGGATTTTCGTGGATTCCATCGTGGGAGGTGAGCAACCGTGGCAGATATAAAGGAGATTATCGCGGCAAGGGTGGCGAAGGAGCTGCATGACGGCGACGTGGTGAATCTGGGCATCGGCCTGCCCACCATGGTGGCCGACTTCCTGCCCGAGGGAGTCAGCATCATCCTCCAGTCCGAGAACGGCATAATGGGCATGGGCCCGGCGCCCGAGCCGGGCAAGGAGGACGTGGACATAGTCAACGCCGGCGGCCAGTGCGTGACCATAGTCCCGGGCGCCATGTTCTTCGACAGCGCCACCTCCTTCGGAATCATACGGGGCGGGCACGTGGACGTGACGGTGCTGGGCGCCCTGGAGGTGGACGAGAAAGGCAATCTGGCCAACTGGATAGTGCCAGGCAAGATAGTGCCGGGCATGGGCGGCGCCATGGACCTGGTGGTGGGCGCGCGCAAGGTGGTCATAGCCATGACCCACACCCAAAAGGGCAAGCCAAAGATTCTGAAAAGCTGCACCCTGCCCTACACGGCGGTGGGCGTGGTGGATTTGATAATAACGGAGATGGGCGTGATGGAAGTGACCCCCGAGGGCATAGTCCTGAAGGAGCTGCACCCGGACTACACGGTGGAGCAGGTGAAAGAGGCCACGGAGGCCACGCTCCTGGTCAGCCCTGATCTGAAGGTCATGGCGTAGGCGTGAAGGAGGCCCGCCCCGACGGCGGGTTGGGATAAGGTATAGGGCGGTATTCGTAAATTATACGCCGTCATTGACTGACGGGAGACTCAAAAAACCGCGCCCGCCGGGCCCCCTGCCCCGGCGGGCGCTCCCGCCGCTACCGACTAAACGGCGATTTTAGCGTGTACGGCGGGCTTGAGCTTATAGCAGACATGCACGCCGACCCCCATCAGCGCCATGAGGGCTATGTCGCTGCCCCAGGCCCCCGCGTAAGAACCGGTGAAATCAAAAATCAACGAGCCGACGATAGGCCCCACGCCCGCGCCTAGGCTGCTGGCGACGCTGGCGTAGCCGAAAATGGCGCCAAAATCGCGGTTCCCCACCATGTCGCTGGTGATGAGAGGCATGTTCACCGTCGCGTTGGCGTTCCCCAGCCCGAAGAACAGAGTGGCGGCAGGGGCCAGGAACAGCATGTTGGGCAGGCACAAAAGCAGGACGAGCGCCAGAATCATGGAACACACTGCGGACGTGGCCCCCACCCGCGCGCTCCACTTGTCTCCTATGGCGCCCAGAGCCAGCTTGCCCACTATGACGCCCAGGGACGATATAGACACGTAGGCGCCGATATTCATCGGGTTTATGCCTATGTCCGTCATGTAGGGCGCGACGTTGATATTGAACAGCGTCGTCGTCATGGCGAACAGGAAGAAAGTGAAGAACATAAGCCAGAAAAGATAAGATGAAAGCGCCTGCTTGGCGCTCAGGCCAAAGGCGGCGTCCTTGGACGCCTGAGCCGTGTTCGGGTCGTCGCCGATGCGCGCGACCCCCTTATCCGCAGGGGACTTGACCACGGCGAACAAGATGAGCGGGATAATAATGACGAGAACCATCACGGCGTACATGCGGTAGGAAACGCGCCAGCTGTAAGTGCTGTTGATGTGCATGACCACGGGGCTTAAAATCATGGCGCCCACGCCGCTCCCCGTCATGGCTATGCCCATGGCCTTCCCCTTCATCTTGGGGCCGAACCAGTTAGTGATAAGAATAGAAATAGGCACGCTGGTCAAAAACATGAAGCAAAAGCCCACGACGACGGAAATAACGTAAAACTGCCATATGCGGGTCGCGAAGGAATAACCCATAAAGCCCGCGAACGCCAATGCCGCGAAAATCAGCATCAAAACCTTCACGTTGTACTTCTGGAACAGCTTGCCGACGAAAAGGGCCGCGACCATGGAACTCAGCGTGGAAATGGTTATGTGCGCCGTGAAGGCGGAGCGCTGGATGCCAAAATCCTCAGCCACATAGGTGGCCCAGAGGCCGGGCAAGTTAATGGCCGCCGTGAAAATCACCGCCATCAGGAAGAAACTGGCGACGACGATCCACCAACCGGGATAAATCCCCTTTTGTGCCGAATTTTGAGTCATGATAACACCTCCGTTCATCTTCTCCATAAAAAACCAAAACTTATTCCCTTTTTAAATTCCGCCCAAAATCATCGGGCGCCGCGCCGCCCGCCCCCGCGCCCTTAGGGCGCGAAACCCCAAAGGCGCGTCGGCACGGGAGCGGGACGGGGCGAGGCCCCCCGTGGGGGATGCCAAAGGGCCTTCCCCACGGGACTGCTCCCTAAAGCCTACATGACGCTGGCGAAGCCAAGGGTTCGGGGACTGTACGCTTCCTTGTCCACCTCGCAGTTGAGGATGCCGGGCTTGCCCGAATCCATGATTTTTTTCAGGGAAGGTATCACATCCTCGTACCTGTCGATTCGGATGCCGACCCCGCCCCACATCTCGGTCATTTTCTCGTAAGAGAACATATCCTGCAGCAGATTGACGCTGTGGTGGCCATGCTCCTTGATAAAGTCGGGCTTACTCAGCCCCTCGGCCAGCTTTATCATGCCCCAGGCAGAGTCGTTTGAGATAACGCACACGACAGGGACGCCGTTGCGGACGAAGGTCTCGAACTCCATGGCGTGGAACCCGAAACTGCCGTCGCCCACATAGTAGAGGACGGGCTTGCGGTCGGCCGCCCAGGCCCCCAGAGAAAACCCCGCGCCCGTGCCGATGGTGCCCAGGTTGCTGAACTTCACCACCTGGCCCGGATAGCGGGCCACGGAATTGTAGAGTATCCATTGGGCCGCGTCGCCGCCGTCGCAGATGACGTGCCAGTCAGGCGCGTTCTCGGCCAGGAACTTCACCGTCTCCGCCGCCAGCCTGCCCGGTACGGGCGGCTGGGCCTCGCTGGTCTTGGCGTCCGAGAAGAACTTGCGCGCCTTCGCGGTCAGTTGGCGGGCCTCTTCCACCCAGGCCCCCGCGGCCACCTGCGGGACAAGAGCGGACGCTTCCCGATAAAGCTGCATGGCGGCCGCGCCGGGGCTCGCCACTATGCCCACGTCCGCGTCGCGGTTGAAGCCTATCTTGTTCTTGTCCTCATTGATTTGGATGACCTTCGCGGCCTTATTGAAGGCGGGAGGCTTGGCGCGGCCCAGGTTCTGGAGGTTGTTGACGTTCAGCTCCAAAATAAGGTCGGCGGCCGCGACGGCGGCTTCCCCCAGAGAGAACAGCTCGTTCTTCGTCTCGTCGGCGAACAGCCCCCGCACGGCGGGCAAAAACGTGCTGTGGACGGGGATTTGCAGATAATTGACCAACTTTTCCACATATTCGCCGTGGAGAGTGGAATAGCGGCACTGCTCGCCCAGAACCAGGACGGGCTTCTTGGCCTCCGCCAGCATCTGGGCCGCCGCGTTCATGCGGTCGGGGTCTCCGAACACGGCGGAAGCGACGGCGTCCGCCTCAGGGAACGCCACCTCGTCCTCGTCGGCCTTGCCCATCACCGTGGTGATAGGTATCTCCAGATAGACGGGGCCGGAATCGGCGCTGGTGGCCCGACGGAACGCGCCGCGCACGTACTCAGGCAGGCGCTCGGTCACCAGGCAGCGCTTCGCGTCCTTGCAGACGGTTTTCATAAGATCCAAGGTGGGGCTGTCCTGGGCCACGCCCGAGTCGTACATATTCTGGAACCCGCCCCCGCCGATGTGGATCAGGGGCGTACCGGCCTCAAAAGCCTCAACCATGGGGGTGACGCAATTGAGAACGCCGGGGCCTGCGGTGGTGATGACCACGCCGGGCTTGCCGGACACGCGGGCGTAAGCGTCGGCCGCGTACCCGCCCGCGCTCTCGTGGCGGACGCTGATGACCTCAATGCCTTCCTCGCGCAGTCCGTACATGATAGGCATGATATGGCCGCCGGACAGGGCGAACACGGTCTTTACTCCCTCTTTCTTCAGCTGCCTCGCGACCAGTTGGCCGCCTGTCAGCATCTTGCTCATCGTCTTTTCTCCTTCCAAAAACTTAATCAAATACGAAAACCTCTTTTATGCTCTCGTGGTCGGCGCTGCGCTTCAGGGCCGCCTCTATATCCTCTATCCTGCTCTTGTGGGTAACGATTTTCTCCGCCTTGGCCAACAGCTCGGGATGCCCCTTGGCCCACTGGAAAGTGCGCGAGTAGGGCGTGGTCCCGCCGAAAGTGCCGATAAGCCCCTTCTGGGAGCGAACCATGGTGGAGAGGTCAAGCTCCAGATTCTTGGCGTAGATGCCCACCACGCCCACCTTGCCCGTCACCTTGACCAGCGACAGGGCGAGATTGACCATGGGCGCGGCGCCCGAACACTCAAACACCACGTCCATACCCAGGCCGCCCGTGAGCTTCTTGACCGTGTCCTCCGCGTTCTGCCCCTCGTTGATAATGTAATCGTCGCCGCCCAGCTCGGCGACAGCCAGCTTAAGCCGCTCGACGTCGCTGGGAAGCCCGATGGACGTCACGTAGGCGGCCCCCGCGGCCTTGGCCATCAGCACGGTGAAAAGGCCGATAGTCCCCGCGCCGATGACGGCGACCCTGTCGCCCAGCCTCACGCCCAGCTTCTCCACGGCGTTCGCCGCCACGCCCAGCGGCTCTATGAGTGAGCCTTGGATGAAAGACATGTCGTCGGGCATATGCAGTATCTGGTCCTTCTTCACGACGGTGAACTCGGCGAAAGCGCCGTCCTTAGTCCCGCCGTTCCAGTAAAACTCGGGGCACATGGTCATCATGCCCTTGCGGCAGGCCTCGCAGACGCCGCAGACATGGACATTGTTGATGGTCACGCGGTCGCCGGGCTTCGCCTCATCAGGCTTGATGTCAGCGCCCACTTTCTCCACGACCCCCGAAAACTCGTGGCCGAAAATCAAAGGAAGGTACTTCTCGTACATGTGCATGCTGGGGTCCCATATGAACTTGTGGATGTCCGAGCCGCAGATGGCGCACGCCTTAACGCGTATGAGAATCTCATCGGCGCCTATCTCGGGGATTGGCACGTCCAAAATCGTGTTTTCCGTGCCCGGCTTTAACTTGACAAGAGCCCTCATTCCATTCACCTCTCTCCTATTCGCGGGACTGTCGCCCCTCGGGGGAACCGGCCTGATGGGCGGCCGGCCGTGCCGAAGCCGCGGCCTACACGTTCACCACGACGCCCGAATCCACGTTGAATATCTGCCCCGTTATCTCCTTGGATTCCTCAGAGCAAAGGAATTGCACGGTGTAAGCGCAGTCCTCCACCTTCTGGGCGCGCTGCATGACCGAATAACTGGCGCCCATCTTGTTGACCACGTCCTCCCCCGTCACGCAATCCCCGAACTGGTCGGGATACAAATCCTTCAGCGCCATGGCGGTCCCCTTGGAATATATGGCGGTATAGACCAATCCAGGGTTCAGCACGTTGACGTTGACGTTGTACGGGCCCATCTCCTTGGCGAGGCACAGCGCGTACTCGATGGTGGCCAGCTTCGTCACGCAGTAAACGGGCTTGATGGGGTCGGGCAGATAAGCCGCGATGCTGGCGGTGATCACGATTTTCCCGAACTTCCGCTCCTTCAGGACGGGTATGAACGCCCTGGTCGTGCGGATGGCCCCCACCGTGTTGATGCTGTAGCCGCGCATCCACTCCTCGTCAGGCGCCTTCTCGCAACTGCCGCGGGTATCGACCGCCTGGCCCACCCCCGCGTTGCAGAACAGGATGTCCGCCTTGTTGCCGAAGTCCTTCAAAATAGCCTGCGCGGCGGCGTTCACCTGCTCGCCGTCGCTTATGTCGGCCCGATAAGCCTTCACCTTGCCGCCGAAACTCTCGGCGGCCGCAAGAGTCTCGTCCGCGGGGTCTCTGTCAATGACCGCCACACTGGCCCCCGACTTGGCGAATTCCAGCGCGGTGGACTGCCCGATGCCCGACGCGCCGCCTGTGACGACGACATTGTAGCCTTGGAAATCAAACTTGATGTTTCGCATAATCCTACCTCCTTCAATGAAAATAAAGCCGACTTGGCGTGATGCGGAACATATCGCCCCGCCTACTAGACATTGCGTGTTCGCGGTCTTTTTTCCGTCGCCTTGCCCGACAGGAAAAACCCTCGCCGAAGCGGTTTCGGCGCAACATTTAGTCGGTGGGGCAATACAGTTCTTTCATTAACTTAAGAATATCATGGAGGTAAGGAGGAAGTCCATTTCAGATAAGTGGACGTATCGTTCGCTTTTTCTCTACGAACTCGCGTTCATGAGCGGGAACCCTTCCTGCGAGGCGTCGAAGGGGCTTTGCTGCCGCCTTAAGAGGGGGATGTTCCCGGCCAGCTCCGCCTCCTTCAAAAAAGCCAGAAACGAGGCGGCGGCAGGGGACAGAGGTTTGCACTTTTTCCAGTATATTTTCTTTGCCTGGGGTATCCCCTCGAACTCCGCGACGCGCAAAACGGCGGAGTTATCGTAGGACTCCGTCATGGCCGCCCGCGCCGTCGTGATGACCACCCCGTGGACCCGCTCCAGCATAAGGGGGCGCAGAAAATACTCGAACTCCATTATCTTGTGGGGCTTGAACCCTATCCGGGCGAGCAGCCGATCCACGCACTGCTGAAAGTGGTCGCGCCTGGGCCTGTACAAAAACGTGTCCCTCTGAAATTCAAAAATGCTGCGCGGCGCGCCCCTGTCCTTCGCCAACGGGTGGGATTTGGGGACGGCCAGAACGAAATAGTCCTCATAGAGGACGCAGGAACGCAGCGTGTCGTTGTCCAGGTCCTTGTCCGTCATGATAAAGTCCAGACTGGCCAAGTCCATGATTTTCCCGCGGTCGTCGGGGTCGCTGTCCATCTGCCGGATGAGGATTTCGGGATGCAGGCTGTGAAACTCCATGATCAAATTATTCCAAAAGGCGGCGTCCCGCAATGAGAATGACATCCTGTTCTTCTGTTGCAGGCGCGCGGCGTCCAGCTCGTCCAGCCCGCGCGAGAGAGACGAAAAAACCTGCTCCACGTATGGGAGGAACTGTCGCCCGAAGTCGTTGAGCCGAATATTCCTGCCCACCCTGTCGAAAAGGCTGCAACCCAGTTCTTCCTCCAAATGGCGAACCCCGGCGCTGACGCAGGAGGCGCTGACATGCAGCAGTCTCGCGGTCTCCTGAACGTTCTCATGGTAGGCCAGCTCTTTAAAGTACTCCAAATGCAGCAGATACATCGCGCGCCTCCTTTCGTAAGAAAGCAGTGCCGCCTCTTCGCGGGCAGAGCGCCCGCCTCAAGGCTTGTCGGAATCGGATGTGAAGTGGCAACTCAACCAATGGGCCGGCGGGTTCGCGCCCCGTCGGGCCCGGCGCCCGCCGCTCGGCTTGGCCTGCGCACCAAGCCGCGTCTAATATATATCAAGAAAGGCTCGCCCCCGCGAAACCATGGCCCACGGGGCGAAGGCGCCGCTTCTGCCGCCCTCTTGCGGACGGCGGCGCGGCGAGATATACTTATTATATCAAATCCCTTAAACAAATGGAAGATAAATACTATTCTGGACGGCGAAAAAAAACTTCGTAAAAACTTCGTAAAAATCTCGTAAAAAGTTCTTGACAGGGGCTTGCGGGCGTTATATAATATAAACGTTCCGCTCAAAACGAGCGGGCGCGGCGCGGCCCCCGAAGGGGGAGGAGGCGCCGAGGCACCTTGGAAACTGCATAGTGTAGAGAACCAGCCTGAAG
>JAIRPE010000120.1 GCA_031257175.1 Eubacteriales Family XIII. Incertae Sedis bacterium
GCCCTGCCGCCCTACCCCTCCTGGGAGAGCGACTCAATCAGACTGTTCGCCAAAGACTCCAGCTCAGGCTCGTTCAGCTCGCCGAAAGACGAATTGAGCGTTATCCTGTCGTTCAGCACCGTTATCTCCTTCAGCTCATTGTCCAGAAACTCCTGTATCAAATCCCCCGCCTTAGGCGCCCACGAGCCGTTCTCTATGATGGCGAAAGTGCGCTTTTGCAGGTTCAGCGCCTTCATGTCCATCAGATAATTGTGGATAAGCGGGTATATCCCCAAATTGTAAGTCACCGACGCCAGCACCACGTGGCTCAGGCGGAACGTCTCGGAGATGAGGTACGACACGTGGGTGTTGGACACGTCGTACATCCACACTTTGTTCATCCCCTTCTCCGCCAGCCGCGTGGCCAGCGCGTTGGCCGCCGCCTCCGTGTTCCCGTACATGGACGCGTAGACGATGAGGACGCCCTTTTCCTCAGGCTCGTATCTGCTCCACTTGTCGTATTTCTCAATAAAATAGCCCAAATCCTTGCGCCAGACCGGCCCGTGCAGCGGGCACACCAGCTTGATGTCGATAGTCCCCGCCTTCTTCAGCAGCGCCTGTATGTGGGGGCCGTACTTACCCACGATGTTGGTGAGGTAACGCCTGGCGCTGTCGATCCAATCCCTGTCGAAATCCACCTCGTCCGCGAACAGCTTGCCGTCCAGCGACCCGAAAGAGCCGAAGGCGTCGGCGGAGAACAGCGCGCCGTTGGTCACGTCGAAGCTGACCATGGCCTCAGGCCAGTGGACCATGGGCGCGTACACGAAGGCGACCGTGTGGTTGCCGAAACTCCTGGTGTCCCCCTCCTTCACCTCATCCATCCTGCCGTCAATGTGGAAGCCGAACTGCCTCATGAACATGAAAGCCTTCTCATTGCTGATGACGACAGTCTCGGGATGGCGGAGCAATATCTCGTCTATGGAAGCCGCGTGGTCAGGCTCCAGATGGTTGATCACCAGATAATCCAGCGGCCGGCCGTTCAGCACGTACTCCACGTTGTCCAGGAATTGGCGGCAGACCGCCCAGTCCACGGTGTCAAAAAGCGCCGTTTTCTTGTCCAGCAGCAGGTACGAATTATATGACACCCCCTCGGGGATGGGGTGGATATTCTCGAAAAGCGCCAGACGGCGCTCGTTCGCGCCCACCCAATACAAATCATCCGTGACTTTTCTAACGCAATGCATCATTAACCCTCCTTTACAAAGCCGCGCGCCGGGCGCGGCCGTCAATATGTCCGCCTGTCGCCCGCCGCGGTCACGCCTCGATGAAATGCTCCTTCTCGTCGCCGCATTCGGGGCAAATCCACCCGTCGGGCAGATTCGCGAAGGGGGTGCCCGGCGCGACGTCCGCGGCCGCGTCGCCTAAATCCTGTACGTACTCGTAGCCGCAGCCGCTGCACACGTAGACCTTGTAGCTGGGCGGGAGCTTCTTGGGAGTCGCCCTCTTTATCTTCTTGGGCGCGGGCGCGGGCTTCTTCGGCTCGCCGTTGTCCAGCGCCTTTATGAGCAACGGCAGCACCTCAAGCAAATCGCCGACTATGCCGTAGTCGCAGTTCTTGAAAATCGGGGCGTTGGCGTTGTTGTTTATCGCCACTATGGTGGAGGCGTTCTTAATGCCCTTCAAATGCTGGCCGGCGCCCGATATGCCGCAGGCGATGTAGAGGTTCCCGTTGAACTTCTGCCCCGACATGCCCACGTAGCGGTTCAGGGGCACGTAGCGCAATGTCTCGGCCACGGGCCTGGATGAGCCGATGGCGGCGCCCGCCTGGATGGCCAACGCCCTGATAAGCTCCATGTTGGCCCTGTCGCCGATCCCCTTGCCCGCGCTCACCACGCGGTCCGCCAGGATGATGGGCGTCTCGGGGTCGATGCCCACGGTGAAGTCATAGCCGTCCGACTCAAGCGCCACCACCAGGTTGGCCACCCGCTCCGCGGCGCTGCCGTCCTTGAATATGAGCTTTTTCCTCACGCCCGTGATGGGGCCGCCCTTCTTGGGCTTGGCGGAGGCGGACTCCTTGGGGGGCTTGCCCACCAGGTAGGAGGCTATCACGACGCGCTGTATCTCGTTCGTGCCTTCATATATGGTGGTGATTTTCGCGTCCCTGTAGGCCCGTTCCACCTCCATGCCTTTCATGAACCCGGCCCCGCCGAAAATCTGAAGGGCGTCGTTCACGACCTCCAGCGCGGAATCGGTGGCGTAAAGCTTGGCCATGGCTGATTCCATGCCGTAAGGCTGGTGGTTGGTCTTAAGCTCGGCGGAACTGTACACCAGCAGCCGCGAGGCCCTGAGCTTCGTGGCCATGTCGGCCAGCTTGAAGGATATGGCCTGCTGGTGGGCAATGGCTTTCTCGAATTGGACGCGCTCTTTGGCGTAGGCCAGCGCCGCCTCGTAGGCGCCTTGGGCGATGCCCAGCCCCTGCGCCGCGATACCTATGCGCCCGCCGTCCAGGGTGGCCAGCGCTATGCGGAAGCCCTCCCCCTCGCGGCCCAGGAGGTTCTCCTTGGGGACTTTGACATTGTTAAAGACCAGCTCCGCCGTGGAGGACGAGCGGATGCCCATCTTGTTGTAGTGGTCGCCGAAGGTGAAGCCCTCCCAGCCCTTCTCCACGATGAAGGCGCTGATGCCGTGGGAGCCGGCGTCGGGGGTCGTCACCGCGAACACCACGTAGGTGTCGGCCTTGTCCGCGTTGGTGATGAAAATCTTGCCGCCGTTGAGGATGTAATAGTCCCCGTCCAGGTCGGCGGTGGTCTCCGTGCCGCTGGCGTCGCTGCCGGCGTTAGGCTCGGTCAGGCCGAAGGCGCCTATCTTCTTGCCGCTGGCCAGAGGCGTCAGGTACTTCTGCTTCTGCGCCTCGGTGCCGAAGCCGAAAATGGGCCAGGAGCCCAGGGACGTGTGGGCCGACAGGATGACGCCCGCGCCGCCGTCCACACGCGCCAGCTCCTCCACCGCTATGGCGTAGCTGATGTAATCCAGCCCGGCGCCCCCGTACTCCTTGGGATAGGGGATGCCCATCAAACCCATCTCGCCCAGCTTCTTCACCTGCTCGTCAGGAAAACGGTTCTCCTGATCCAGGGCGAAGGCGATAGGCTTGATTTCCGCCTCCGCGAACGCCCTGACCCTGGCGCGCAAGGCCTCGTGCTCTTTTGTTGTTTGGAAAGACATAAAGTAGACCTCCTTTCGTCACATGACGTGGACAAAACCCGACGGCCGACGCGTCGGGCGCGGCCGCGTTCCCTCCCCTAATGAAACTCATCGAAATACCACGTCAAAGCAAATTATATGTGGAATTAAATCAATTGTAATATTCTGCGTGGTATTCTTGCAATAATATATATATTATAGCTATTTTTTGTACCAATGTCTATACAAATCGCGCCAAACGCAAAATATATCGCCGGATGTCGCCGCGCCCCAGGCAACGAATCTTGAGTTAACTTATCCAGTATACGCCTAAAAAAATTTGCTTGCCTATTATAATATAACATCATTTACTTTATTTGTCAAGAATTCGGGAGGGGCGGACGGTGTCAAGTTGTTGTGGATGGGGGCGAGAATCTTTTTTTTAAACGCCCCGTTCCCATGGCAATTTTTGCTAACTGATTTTTCTTCTTTTCCCCAGCGCGTCGAGGGCCACTTT
>JAIRPE010000121.1 GCA_031257175.1 Eubacteriales Family XIII. Incertae Sedis bacterium
AAAGTGGCCCTCGACGCGCTGGGGAAAAGAAGAAAAATCAGTTAGCAAAAATTGCCATGGGAACGGGGCGTTTAAAAAAAAGATTCTCGCCCCCATCCACAACAACTTGACACCGTCCCGGCGCGCATATACCTTGTTTGAGATTTTAAAATGTGGTAACATATCCTCTGGATTGATTTACCGTGAAAGGGCTACGGAGGTGCGGAATATGGGCAGAGGCGGCGGGGCCGGCGGTGGCGGCGGCGGTTTTGGCGGCGGGCGTTCCGGCGGAGGTTTCGGTTCCGGCGGCAGGAGCGGCGGCGGTTTTAGCTCCAGAGGCTATGGTTCGGGCAGCCACAGAGGCGGCGGGTCGAGCGGTTTTGGCGGATCGGGGCGCGGACACTCGCATGGGCACGGCCATGGGCATGGGCACGGCCATGGGCATATCCATGGGCATGGGGGCTACGGTTATGGGGGCTACGGTTATGGCTACGGCGGCGGCTGCGCGCGCCCCTCGCTTTTCGCCGTGCTGATGGTTCTGGTTATACTTTTCATACTTTTCACCCTTAACCGATATTTCGATTCGCTGGCGGTTTCCGGATCCCAAATCAGCAGGGAGAAGCTCCAGAACACGAAGTGGGAGCTGCATGTGGAGGATGACTTGGGCTGGCTGGACCCCGGAAGGGTCGGCGAGGGCCTGAAGGCGTTCTGGCAGGAGACGGGCGTGGTGCCTTACGTGATGCTGGTGGACGACCGAAAGGCGTTTGAGGAACATGACAGCTTGGAGAGCATGGCGGAGGCGGTCTTCGACGAGCGGGGCCTCAACGAGGACATGATGCTCTTCCTCGTCGCCTCCCACGAGGACAGCGACGACTATTACGGGTGGATAACGTTGGGGCACGAGGCGGCTCTCGTGATGGACAAAGAGGCGCAGGACATATTGACCCGGCATTTCCGTTCCTGGTGGGACAAAGATCCCGGCTCCGTGACTGAGACCCAGCTTTTTTCGAGGGCGTTCAGGGACGCGGGGAAATCCATCATGAGGGCCGCGCCCCCCTGGTGGCTGATACCCGCCGCTCTGGGTTTGCTGATACTGTGCGTTTTGGCGGCCATCGTGGCGCTGAACGCCAGAACCAAGAAAATAAAAGCTGAGGCGGAGCTGGCGAAAAAGACGGAGGAAGTGCTGAAAACGCCTCTGGAGGAGTTAGGCTCCAAACGGGACGACGTTCTGAATAAATGGAGTTAGCGGAAAGCGCGGCAAGAAAAGGAGGATTAATAATGGGAATTCTTAACAGAGCGAAGGATATTTTATCGGCGAACGTGAACGCGTTGTTTGACAGCTGGGAAGATCCCGCAAAGATGGCGGATCAGTACCTGCGGAACATGACGGCGGATTTGGCGGAGGCGAAGCAGCAGACGGCCGGGGTCATGGCTGAGGAGAAGCGGGCCAAGAGGGCATTGGAGGACAATGCGGAGAAAATCGCCCAGTACGACGGCGCCGCCAGGAACGCGCTGAAACACGGCAACGACGCGGACGCGGCCCAATTGGTCGCCAAGAAGCAGCAGTTGGCGGCGTTGCGGGTCGAATTGGAAAAGACTTATCTGTTGGCTAAGGACAACGCGGACAAGATGGTGGCCCTGCACGACAAGCTGGTGCGGGACATCGAAGCCCTGAACGCCAGGCGGGCCAGTATTAAGGCGAAGGCGGCGGTGGCCAAGACCCAGGAGAAGGCGAACAAGCTCGGCAGCGGCGGCGCCGAGTACGGGGCGGCCATGGGCAAGTTCGACGACCTGGAGGCCCGCGTGGACGCGCGGCTGGACACGGCGCTGTCCGTGGCTGAGCTGAGCGCCGGCGCCGCGGACGAGACGGCGGACTTGGTGGCGAAATACCAGACGAATTCCCAGTCCGTGGAGGACGAATTGGCGGCCATGAAGGCGGAGATGGGGATATAGGGCGACCCGGCGGGGGGAATGGAATCCCGGCCTGCTACGTTCGGCTAGGCTAACGCCAATCCGCATTCAATACTAAACCAATACGCGTTTTAAATGCCGCCTTGGAGCGGATTAGGCGGATGCTATCCTCCCGACTCCCGCCCAATAATTTGGGACGGAATTTAAAAAAGGATAAGCACAAGGAGGGCTGGGGCCCCATGGTTTACAGAAAATTGGACGAGTACGTGGAACTGCTGCGGCGGGCGGGAGCCCTGGAGTCGGTTGAGGCCGGCGGCTTGGGCGGCTCCCTGGTGCGAGGGATTTCCTATGATTCAAGGGACGATATGGAATCGTCCCTGTTTGTGTGCAAGGGCGCGCATTTCTCGGAAAAGTACCTGGCCGAAGCCATGTCGAAGGGCGCGCTGGCCTATGTGAGCGAGAAAGCCCACGGCGGGCAGGCGGGGGATTGGCCCAGGGTGGTCGTCAATGACGTCAGGAAGGCTATGGCGCTCATCGCGAACAGCTACTACGGTGAGAGCTGGCGGCGGCTGCGCCTGACGGGGATCACGGGCACGAAGGGCAAATCCACGACCACCTACTACCTCAAGTCCGTGCTGGACGACTGGATGGCGGCCACGGGCGGGGCGCCTACGGCGATTATGTCGGGCATAAGGAATTATGACGGAGTTATAGACGAGGAGTCGCATTTGACCACCCAGGAGACCTTCGAGCTGCACAGGCATTTGGACAACGCGGCGTCAAAAAATCTTCGCTACCTGTCCATGGAGGTTTCCAGCCAGGCGTTGAAATACGGGCGGACGATGGGCGTGGAGTTCGACGTGGCCTGCTTCCTCAATATCGACACGGATCACATCAGCGACGCGGAGCATTCGGATTATGAGGATTATCTCGCGTCCAAGATGAGCATTTTCTCCCAGTGCGGGCGGGCCTGCGTCAATTTGGGCTGCAGAGACGCGGAGCGGGTTCTGGAGGCGGCCAGGGCCGCGTCGGAGGTTGTATCCTTTGGCCTTGACGAGCGGGCGGACGTCATGGTTTACGACCTCAGGCCGCTGGATTCGGGCATAAGCTTCAGGACGCGGGTTCGGGACGTTTGCGGCAATAATTTCGACGAGGAGTTTAAAATCTCCATGGGTGGCCTGTTCAATGTGGAGAACGCCGCCGCCGCCATCGGCGCCGCGCTGTGCCTGGGGGCGCCTGCGGAACACGTCAGGAACGGCCTCCTTAAGGCGCGGGTTCCGGGCAGGATGGAGGTTTTCAGAGGCGAAGGGAAAACGGTCATCGTGGATTACGCCCATAACAGGCTGAGTTTTGAGACGTTGTTCAAGTCCGTGAAGCGGGAGTACCCCGGCAAGAAGATCTGCATAGTGTTCGGCTGCACGGGCAGCAAGGCGCCCGGCAGGCGGCAGGAGATGGGGACGCTGGCCGGGGAACACGCGGACAGGGTCATTCTCACCGAGGACGACCCCGGATACGAGACGACGCTGGATATTTGCCGTGAGATAGAGTCTTATCTGGGGGCGGGGCCGCGCCGCGAGATCATCACGGACAGGGCGGAGGCCGTAAGGAGGGCCATAGAGGGCGCGGGGCCGGACTGGGTGACGCTGGTGGTAGGCAAGGGGACGGAGACGCGCCAGAAGCGCGGGCCGGATTTCGTCCCGACGAAGTCGGACGTGGAGGTGGTGCGGGAATATGGGCTTTTATGACGTCGCCGTGGTGGGCGGCGGGGCGGCGGGCATGGCCGCCGCCGTCAGCGGCGCCGGGGGGGCTTCGCGCGAATTTTTCGCCCCCCGACGTTCTCTTCTCTATTGATAAAACTGTCTGTAATGTTATATAATCAAATATCTAGTCGCTAATGCTTTAATATCTATATGTTACCAAATCGCTCTTCCCCTGCCCCGCTGTTATGTCGCGGAAGCGGCGGTCGCTTTTCAAGTGGGGCTTATGGCGGCTTAAGCCGTAACGGAGGTGGACTGTGACGACGCGAAAAGGCAGATTCTTAGCGATATTCACCATAGCAGCCCTTGTTCTGGCCACGGCGCCGACTATGGCTATTACCTCAGTCGCGGATACCGATTACGGAACCCAGCGTGATTACGTGGTCTCACTTATAAAAGCAGCCGGCATGAGCGAATCCGCGTTGGGAACGGACAGCGACCGCGACGCCCTGGCAAAAAGCCTGGGATTTCTTGACAGTTGGGATTATCAGCCTACAGCCCCCGTTGATTCCCAGACGGCCGCCGCCATGGACGCCGCCATGGGAGGCGCTTTTGACGGGCTTCGTGACGCCCTCGGGAAGAAGCCGCTAGAGCCATATTTCGTCCATGGCATGGCCCAGCCCATATTCCCCTACGGCAATTCGATATATTATGACACCAGCGAAGAGGGCGTCGTCCGTTTTGCCGTATACGTGGAGACCGACCTGGATACGGACGGCGACGGCAAGCTCGATCTGGTGAAGGCGCTGGTCCAGTTGCCCAGAGCCGCCTTGGAAGGCGCCAAGCTTTCCACGATATTTGAGGCGCGGCCATATATCGAAGGCACCAACGGCCAGTCCGTGGCCGCCGCCATTCAGACCGCGGGAAACAACTATTTGGCGGCTAACGCGGGGTTTGGTCACCCGGAGCTGTATAAAACGGCTCCGCCCCGCATCCCCGCAGGAGTGACCACTACAGGCGCGATGGTGGCCAACGCGAACTTCATCGATTGGTATTACCGTTACAGCGGCGGCAGCGCCAGCGCCGGCATCGTGGCCGGGAACGGGTCTAACGAGACAGAATACGAGGATTTGAATTGGTACGACTACTTCCTGGTGCGCGGTTTCGCGGTGGTCATGAGCCCAGGCATAGGTTCCGCCGGATCGGAGGGTTATTCCACATGCGGGTCTGACGTGGAGATCAACAGCTTCCGCTGCGTCATAGAATGGCTTACAGGAGACCGCGTGGCCTATTCGGACAAAACCGGCAACATAGAGATCAAAGCCGACTGGTCTAACGGCAATGTGGGCATGACAGGCCTCTCCTACGCCGGGGCCACCCAATTCGGGCTGGCTACCACCGGAGTCGAAGGGCTAAAGACCATAGTGCCTGCGGCGGGGATAGCCAGCTGGTACGAATACACCAATTCCCAGGGCGCGCCAAACAGCATCCCCTACACCGTCGGGCTTGCTTGGCACTGCAACAGCCGGTTGGGTTCGGGGGATTGGGCTGAAATCATGAACAGATACGCGGGGTACTCGCAGACAATGCGCCAGGAAGAGACCGCGCTTAACGGAGACTATGGCGCGCATTGGGCGCGACGCGATTATACGGCGGAAAACTGGTTCAGGGACTGGGGCCCCAGCAAAATACGGATTCCCATTCTTATCGTTCACGGCGCCAATGACGACAACGTCAGGCCCAAACAGTCCGAACTCATGTACGAGGCCGCCAAGAAAGCCGGCGTGGAGGTCAGGTGGCTCTGGCACCAGGGGCATCATGTTACTCCCATGTTCCCCGCCGCCACTCCTAACGCCACGGCTACCCAACGGCCTTACTCCATGTACTGCGGCGACTACATGTACGACGAGTGGCTCAACCTTTGGTTCAGCCGTCACCTATACGGCGTCGATAACGGCGTAATGGAACTTATGCCCAACGTGCTTGCCATGAACAACTACAGCGGCGAATGGGTGCCCTACGAAGCCTGGGAGTCAGCCTCCGGGATCATACTGGACGACAGAAACCGAGTCGTTTCCCTCCCCGACGCCGCGCGCCTGCGAAGCGTCGGGGAGGAGCCAGTGGACTATAGCGAGGAATTCCCGATCCCGGGAGAGGTCAAAGCCGACGCCACGGACGGCCCGTCAGACGTCAGCCCCGACGATATTGTGGCTACGGGCGACGGCGCGAATACGGGGAACGCCGCCGTGGCCGCCACTTTGGCGGAATCCGTTGAAGGCAGTTACACCACCGTCAACAGCGCCAACGGAAGCAGCAGCTGGCAAAACTTCCTGAACGCCCCAACTGCCGGCAGTTCCCTTTATTCCATGGAGTTGGCAGAGGACGCCACAATAAAGGGCGTGGCTAAGGTGAACCTGCGGGCCGCCATCAGTTCTCCGGGAGCTTCCGCAGGAGACCCCCTCAGGGTTCATGTCAAGCTCGTGGAGGTCGCAAAGCCCGGAACCACCCTTAAATATTATGGCGGGAACGCTGTCGGCTCCACTGTCAACGTGGATCGTATAGCCACCGGAGGCGCATGGCAGGGCGGAGGGGCGTCCAGTTATAATCTGGTCAAATTCCGTCAGACGACCACCGGGACGTACCGGGAGATTGCCAAGGGCTGGATGGATCTCACCAACCCGTCGGCGGGTTACGACAGCTATACCGCCGCCAGGGCTGACCGCATAATCGCGA
>JAIRPE010000124.1 GCA_031257175.1 Eubacteriales Family XIII. Incertae Sedis bacterium
GTAAACTACAAGTATGAGACAGAATGTCATAAGGATGACTATGAAACAACTGAACAGATATGAAGTATTGACTAGAGCGGCCAACGGCCTCGTCACGGTGAAAGAGGCGGCGGAAGCGCCAGGGATTTCGGAGCGGCAGACCAAGCGCCTTAAAAAAGGCGAAGGAAGATGGCGCCGCCGCGACGATGGGCAGGATGTATCAGGACAGCATGAACAAAAGCAAAATGTTTTCTTTTTGGCTGAGTGAATCGGATTATCCGCGTATCCACGGCAAAGCCGCAAGGCTTTTTGGGGAAAGGAACAACCCCGGAGCGAGGCAAAACCGCGTAGCGGAAACGGCAACGCAGGAGTTTATGACAACAAAATTACGGCACGGCATAGATGAAATATATTTCACGATATGACCGAGGGCGGCAACTTTGAATGTTGCCGCCCTCGGTCGTTTGGTTTTGGTTACAACCGAACCGCTATCCCGAACACTTCGCCCAAGACAAAAAAAGCTCGTTTTACAACCTAATGGCGGAGTGGGTGGGATTCGAACCCACGTGCCGTTTCCGACAAACTGATTTCGAGTCAGCCCCGTTATGACCACTTCGATACCACTCCATCCGCGATATTAATTATAGCACGGTATTAAAAAACATACAAGAATTCCGGCGCAGAATTGTGGTTAATCTATGATAATGCCACCATGTAAAGCAATCAGGGGAAAGGCCGACCCGAGGCATGACGGAGGATTTTAGGAGCTTCCATGCGGCTGTACCGCGGTATTACTAAGGCGAAGAGCGAACGCGTCGGCATCACGCGTAGATCGCGCCTTTTCGGGTTGCTTTGCGCCGCCTCACGCAACTGCGGCATGAACGCGGCCTCAATACTCAGCGTAATTCGCGCGAAATTCATACCTTGGGATGAGATTTGTATGGCAGATTCTTCCGAAATCCATCCCAAGGGTTGATTTTATATGTACACAAAAAGGAATATACTGGAAGGCAGTTAGCGGTTTCTGTTTGCCTGGTTGGAATTTTTAGCTGTCATATTATTTAATATTTCATTGTGCAAGGAGGGATGGAAATGGAAAGAATGGTTCTGACATTCATTGGCGTGGCGGTTTTTATTGTTCTTTGTTGGGCTTTGGCGATTTTTTATTCCAAAAAGACCACGAACCTTGACCAGTATCTGGTGTCCGGCAGAGCCGTGGGGTTTTGGGTGCTCATCGGCTCTTGGATAGGCGGGCTGATAGGCGGTTCAACTCTCGCGGGTTTCTTAGGCTACGGATGGGCTTGGGGCATGACCAGGTATTTCGCTATTCTGCCTGCCTGCATATTTTTGTTGCTTTTTGTTGTGATTTTTGCGAAAAAGCTGTCTATCCTAGGTTCAAAATATCATCTGGTGTCAATACCGGATTTTTTGGCCCTGCGCTTCGGCGACGCAGTCCGCGTGCCCGCCGTTTTGTTCGTGTTTTTTCGCATGAGCTTTATCGTCGGGCTGCAAATCATGGCTCTGGGACTAATCCTCAAAACCGGCTTCGGCATATCGCTTCAGGCGGGCATGGGCATCGGCGCGTTGATCATGGTAGGCTATGTAGCGATAGGAGGCATGATGGCCTCCATCGTGGTGGAGTGGTTCCAATCCCTTTTGCAGAGCATCGTGCTGGTGGCCTGCACCCTTATCGGCATGTGGATACTTTCGGGCGGGCACATTTTCAAAGCCTACGCGCTCGCGCAGGAGACTATGGCGGGAACCGAGGGGTTCAGTTTCAACCCTCTTTCTCTGCCCGTGAACATGATCATCAACTATTTCATATGCATGGGCTTTTATTATTTCGCGGATCAATGGGCTTTCCAGCGTGTTTTCGCCGCCTCGAAGCCTGAGGTGGCGTTTAAATGCCTGTCATGGGGCAACGTGATCGGTATTTTCTTCGTGACTTTGCCTTTCTTCACGGGGATAATGCTCCGCTCGGCTGCCGAGCGCGGGCTGGTTGATATCCCTCTTGATATGGCCAGGGACTCCGTATTTTTCCATTTTGTCATAAACGTGTTGCCGACGGGCGTGGGGGTATTTTTCCTTGTCTGTTACATGGCTGCGGTGCTGTCCTGCGGCTCCGCTTTCCTCATGAGCGGCGCTCCGCTTATAGTGAGAGACGTCTACCAGTCTTTCATAAACAAGAACGCCGAACAGAAAAAGTTGATGTTCGTGGGCCGAGTAGGCGTGGTGATAGTCGCCGTGGTCGGCATTATCGCGGCCTTCCTCATTCCGGATCTCGTGCTCTTGTTTAACATGGGCAACGTGTTCACGGCTTGTGGCGTACTGATCCCGGTTCTGGCGGCATTCTTCTGGAAGCGAGCCACCAGCCGCGGCGGGATAATGGCCTGCTGGGTCGGAGGCGTCGCCGGCCTGACTTCGTGCATATGGTCGCTGAACAACGGCGGCGACTACATGCTGCTGCCAAACGGCTTCCCGGTTATTTTGGTGGGTCTCATCAGCTCCTTGATCGCCTTGGTGGTTTTCAGCCTAACGCAGAAGGCCGAATCGGACGAGATCGTAAGCGTCACGCTTTACAGCAAAATGAGCGCGACGGAAGAAGTAATACAGAAGGAGGCGTTGTGATGTTTATTTTGATGTATGCCGCGATAATAGTAGCTATAGGCACTATCCTCACCATCGCGATTAAGGGGTGCATTGAGTTGCTCACGCCCATCATGGCCGCTAGGCGTGAGAACGCAGGAACGGCTTCCAGGTAAGACGACGAACCCGGCGCCGGAGGTTCACTTCGGCGCCGGAGATGAAAACGGAGGGAATATTCATGGAACGCCAGCGGTCAATGACAGCAGAGATAATACGGCCTTATTTCACGGAAGAGCAGGCGAAGGAGAGCTTGGCAAAAGAGCGGCAGTTCTTTTTCGGTCGAAAGAAAATGGCGTGGCTCTCGTCTATCCCGTTATATTTCCCCTTTTGGCTAGTAGACGTGGAGCTTAGCATGAAAATTGTAGGACGTCAGGAACGCGTCCCCAAGGTTTGCACCGTCATGGTAAACGGGCGCAACAACCGCGGCCTGACGTTGCGGGGCGACCTCATCACTGATCATGCCTCTGTCAGCGGGATTTTCCTGGACAACGACGTGAGGATCGAGGACATCCGCGAAACAGGACGGCTGGAAGCGCTGGCCGGAAGTCGGTGCTTCATCAATCCGCCGCCCCACAGGGTTCTAGACAAAATGCGTCTCGTATATTATCCTCTGGCTCTTGTACGGCTTTCCGTCAACGGTCGGGAGGAGATCCAAGTTTTCGATTACTACCGCGGGGGCTTGGACAAGTTCATGGCGCGTTATTTGAAGATGAGAGATAAAATGGAATCAGTATAGGAAGGAGACAGCCATGCCTCAAGCGGAAAAAGCGTTCGTCAACGGCAATGTCATGACGATGAATCCAAGCCAGCCCGCAGCGGAAGCGGTAGCGACGTTAGGAGACAAGATTTTAGCGGTTGGCAGCCGTTCTGACATTGAGACGCTCATTGGCGCGAAAACAAAGATCATAGATTTGTCCGGGAAGACCATGATACCCGGGTTTAACGACGGCCACGGGCATTTGCTTCAGTTCGGGTTGGATTCGTTAAACCTCGAAGTGACGCCTGAGATTTGCGACAGCATGAGCAAGCTGAAAAAACTGGTGGCGGCACGGGCAGCCAAAACCAGGCCAGGCGAATGGATACAAGGCTGGGGTTGGGACGAAAGCCGCATGGAAGGAGGCCTTGCCCCCTCCGTGGACGATTTGACCGAAGCCGCGCCCCACAATCCGGTCATTTTGATACGCACCTGCTACCACGTGATCGCGGTGAATAAAATGGCGTTGGATCTGGCAGGCGTGACCGATCAGACGCCGGATCCGGCCGGCGGCAAGATCGTTCGCGACATAGCGGGAAGGGCCACAGGCATACTGCAGGATACCGCCCAAACGCTTGTCAAATCCGTCGTGCCGCCCCCTTCGAAGGAAGCGCTGAAAGATGCTATCAAACTGGCGTCCGAGATTCTGAACAAGAACGGCGTGACCAGCATAACGGATGCAGGCATGTTGACGGAGGTTGAAGGCGAAATACCCGCATGGTGCGAGGCGGCAAGGGACGGCCTGCTCACCGTGCGGACTACAGCCCTGATGTTGCCTGGCATAGCCGAGCAGGTTCGGGCGTTGGGCTTGACTGGGAATTTTGGGAATGACTTGTTCAAGTTCGGTTCCGTCAAGTTCTTTATGGACGGCTCCGTCGGCGGCGGAACCGCCGGAATGACGAAACCGTATCTCAATCCTGCCTTCGGTGTAGGCTTGATTTACATGGAGCAGGAGGAAATCTCCGCTAAGATTAAAGAAGCTCATGACGCGGGCTATCAGGTGGCTGTCCACGGGATCGGCGACAAGGCCATAGACATGATCCTGACTGCTTTTGAAGAGGCGTTGAAAGCCAACCCTCGAAAGGATCACAGGCATAGGATAGAACATTTCTCCATGTCCTACCCCCATCTGCTCGACAGGGCCAAAGCCATGAACATAACTGCCAGCATGAACCCGGGTTTTCTGTATTTTCTGGGCATTTCTCAGATCGCTAATATCGGGGATGAAGTGTTCCACGAGTTCTCCATGAAAAGCGCCTTGGACAGGGATATTCTCATTTCTGCGGGCAGCGACGCCCCTGTTATCAATCCCCATCCGCGATACGGCCTTTTCAGCGCGGTATGGCGCAAGACCATTTCGGGCCTGAGTTGCGGCGAGGCAGAACGCATAAGCATGCATGAGGCTCTGCGCGCGTATACTGCGTCAGGAGCATACCAGACGTTTGACGAAAAGAAAAAAGGCTCTATCGAACCGTGCAAATATGCGGATTTCGCCGTGCTTTCCGTCGATCCGACCAAGGCTGAGCCACAAGAGGTTTTGGAGATGGAAACGCTGATGACCGTTTTGGGCGGAGAGGTCGTGCATTCCGTTTGAACGGCAAACGTCCACTTTTTCAATAATGCACTAAATTTTAATGCGCGACGCAGTCCCCTGCCGTAAGGCAGGGGGGTTTTAGTTTGTGTCGCAGTTTAATACTAATCCGCACTTAAAATGTTACCTTAGGAGCGGATTGGCAGATACTATCTTCCGACGCCCGCCCAATGATTTTGGGCGGGATTTAAAAAAGGCTATTGCTCCACCGATTAAATGTTGCCCTGAAACCACTTCTGCGAGGATTTTTTCTGTCGGGCAAGACGGCGGGTTCCGCTGATGCTTAGAGTATCAGCGGAACTCGGCAACGCAGTCCGACAGAAAAAAGACCAGCGAATGGGCAATGCTTAGTCGATGGAGCAATAAGTATAAACTACGGCAAAAATTGCGATATAATCCGTTATTCGCGATACCGCCTCGCCGACATTGAAAATACCGCGGCGTTGTATTATAATGTTTGAAAGCCGTGAAGCGCCAGCGAGAAAAGAGGTTGTCACGATGAACCATCCGTTGACGAAGTCCGAGATGAATACTTTCCTCGACATTACTTTTTTGTTCAGCTCTTCGTCGGATTTAGAGACGCTTTCCAGCGAATTTTTGCGGCTGTTGGGCAAATTAATTCCTTACGAAAGGGCGGTGAATCTGTTTTTTCATGCCCCGTCGCAGAGCATGATCCCCTTGACGCAAATCCGATGCGGCAAAGGCTTTACTGACGACTACATCGGAAAATATCAAGCTATGGATTATCTGGGCTGGCTGATCTACCAATCCACGGCGGATGGCATGAGGGACAGCGATATTCTAACTCTTGACGAAAAGAGGGCGACCGTCTTTTATAAGTCCTTTATGCGGAAGTACGATATAGAGCATCGTCTGGTTTTCACCGCCGAATCTGAAAAAGGCGAGCCTTTGTGCGCCGTCATGCTATTTCGCTCCGCCGCCTTCGAGGATTTCTCGGAACGCGATCTGTGGTTCGCGCGAGCCACGCGGAAACATTTCGCCGCAGCCGTCAAGAACGCGCTCCGCCTCGAACGTCTTTCGAGAAGCGCGGAATTGGCGCAAAAGGTACGCAGCCTTATAACAGAAGCCGTGTTCGTCCTGACTCCGGAAATGGATATCCGAGAGCCAAACGAGCAAGCAGACAAGCTTATGAAGGCTTTGCGGCAGAAAGAAGGCGAACGGGACGCTTTCTTCAACGTTCTGCGCACGGCATGCGAGACTCTGCAAAGAACGTCATACGTAACGAACGGCGCCCGAAGAGAATATCAGAAAGCGCAGGAAATGTCCGTAACGGCGAACGTCTATCGCGGTACGGCAAAAATCGGTCTGTTCCCGATAAGCGCCTTCGCGCAACGCTTCCCCCACGAATTCGTAGTAGTATATTCTGACGCGCCGACGGGACGCCATCTACATGAAGAATGGCTTCATCTAGTCTGGGCAGGCGCGCAAAAAGAACGCAAAGACAAGTTCCTGTCCGCTCTCCGACGGCAATGCGGCATCACCAGGCAGGAAAGCAACCTTTTGGGGCTGGCTCTGGACGGGATGGGGAATAGAAAGATAGCGGAGGCGTCGCATATAAGCCTGTTCACGGTAAAATCGCATTTCCACAACATTTACGCCAAGCTTGGCATCGGAAGCCGAAGAGAATTATTCCTTCTTTATATGAACGACGACGTCGCGGAAGAGGCTCGACAGGAACCCCTTCGGGGCGCGGAGGACGGCAGCGCTGATTTTTGAGCGATATGCCGCCGCTGACGCGCACGGGCAACGGCGACGCCGCTATGGAGCCAGCGTGAGCAGTCCCATGGTGGCCGCAGGCATATAAGTGATGACGCCCAAAACAACCAGCAAGGCGCCGATACAGGGCACGATGGATACGAACATGCGTTCAACAGGGATTTTCGCAATAGACGCGGCGACGAAAAGATTAGGGCCGTAGGGCGGCGTCACGAATCCGATCGCCAGATTGAAGGTCAGCATTACGCCGAACTGCACCGGATCCATACCCAGATTTCTCACCACCGGCAGAAGAATAGGCGCCAGAATAATACATGCGGGGATATTGTCCACCAAACAGCCCACGATCAGCAAAAATACGTTTATAATTAACAGCAGGAGAATTTTGTTGTCGGTTATTCCTAAAAGAGCTTCCGTAATTCTCGCGGGAATCCGTGAAATGCTCAGGTACGCCGCAAATCCCATGGAAAACCCCACCATAAACGTGGTAATGCCGTTGATGACTATGGTTTCGTAAAGCGCTTTATATATTTTCCCGGGCGTGAGTTCCCGATATATGAAGATGCCTACAAACAAAGCGTAAACGACGGAAACTACCGCCGCTTCCGTAGGCGTGAAAATACCCGCGTAAATGCCGCCCAGCACTATTATCGGCGAGAGCAGCGCGAAGAACGCCCGTCGGAACTCCGCGAAGAACCGCTTACTTTCAGAAACTCCGCGATATCCGCGTTTACGGGATACCGCATAGCAGACAACCATAAGCGCCAGCCCCATCAAGAGCCCTGGAACAATGCCGGCGATAAAGAGATCCCCTATGGAGGTTCCCGTCGCCACGCCATAGATGACAAACGGCACGCTAGGCGGGATAATGATACCGATGGTGCCGGCCGAAGCCACCAAGGCGCCGGAAAACCCCGCGTCGTAACGCGACCTATCCATCTCAGGGATCATGAAAGATCCGACGGCTGACGTCGTGGCCATCGCGGAACCGGATATGGCTCCGAAAAATAGGCTAGTGACGACGCAAATCATGCCCAGACCGCCTGTGATCCGACCGACAAACACATCGAAAAAACCGATAAGACGCCGAGCGATCCCCCCGTGGGTCATGAGAACGCCCGCGAGTATGAAAAACGGGATCGCCATGAGCGGAAAGGAGTCCACGCCGGCAAACGCCTTTTGCGCCGCAGTCGTGAGAGGTATGTCTGAAAACAAGACGAGCGAAGCCATAGTGGAGAAAGCTATGGCATATCCTATAGGCATCCCCAGCACGATAAGCAACAGCAGCGATCCGAACAGGAAAACGGCGCTCATTTCTATAGCCCCCCTTTCCGCAATGAGGCTAATTCCAGAATTTCTTTGCGCATCAGGCCCAACAGGCGCAGTGACATGACCGCGCAACCTACAGGAACTGCCGCATAGCAGTAAGCCAACGGGATCCGCAGTCCAGGCGACAGCGCGCCCAATTCCGCCTGTTTGGCTGTCAAAACGAACCCGTGCCAAGTGAAGGCCGCGGTCACGGACAACCACAGAATGAGAATGACGAGTTCCGCGATCTGCCCCGCGCCTGCTTTCGCGGTTCGCGCGAGCGCAGAGGAAAACATCTCCACGCGGATATGCTTGCTCTCCCTAATGCCGATGCTCGCCCCCAGCCATATTTGCCAAATGAATATGTATCTTGCGAGTTCTTCCGTCCATGTCTGCGAATTATTGAAAACGAAGCGCATGATGATCTGGTAGAAAATCACGCATACAGTGAACGCAAGGCTCACGACCAGGAGATACTCCTCGAGCTTGTCGTAAATACGCGTAAGGCGTCTCACGCCAACTCCTTTCCCGCCGTTTGGCGCGGATGAGGCAACTTCGTGGGCATTCATGCCGACAGGCCGTCGATTCAGCCGGCATTAGCCCTGTCAATCATCTCGAACAGCTCCGTGCGCACCTTTTCCCTGTATTCTTCGTATAGAGGCCCCATGGCGGCCCTAAACGCCGCCAAATTTTCCGGTGAAACTTCATTCACCGTCATGCCTGCATCTTTTAGTTTTTCAATGAACTGATCGTCATTGGAGCCTTCGATTTCCCGTTGCCCGTCCACCAGCCCGGACTTCACGCCCTCAGCTATTATGTTCCTTAAGTCCTCGGGCAAAGCCTCGTAAAAGTCCTTGTTGATGACGACGGCGTTCACGGAGAACACGTGTCCTGTAAGGCTCAAATATTTCTGCACTTCCTGAAATTTCGACTCGTAAACCAGACCCACGCCATTTTCCTGACCGTCCACCGTACCCTGCTGCAACGCGGTGTATACTTCCGTGAAGCTCATGGGAGTAGGGTTGGCTCCGAGCAGGTTGAACATTCTAACGAACACGGGGCTTTCCATGACGCGCATTTTCACGCCTTTCAAGTCCTCCGGCGTATTGACCGGACGCACGTTGTTTGTTATCTGTCTCAGGCCATTGTCGTTAAAGCCCAGCCCGACTAGACCGTAATTCGGAAGCACGTCGTTCAGGGCAGCGCCTAGTTCGCCGTCCAACGCCCTATAGTTCGCCTCACGGGAATTGAACATGAACGGAAGATCCAGGATCATGAAGTCGTCGCTGTAGCTGGTCAGCACTGACGAGACTGCGGCGGCCATCTGTATAGAGCCGAGGATCACGCCTTCCACGGCCTCACGATCTCCGCCGAACTGCCCGTTAGGCAGTATGTTAACTTGTATTCGGCCTTGAGATTTTTCTTCCACGTATTCCTTGAAAAGCACGGAGCCCTGGTGCAGAGAACGGCCTTCAGGTTCGACGTGAGCAATGGTGATGACTATCGGGGCCTCCGCCCCCGATGTCGCGGACTGTGTCGGCTTCGCGCTTCCGCACGCGGAAAGCGCGGTCACTAGAGCAATAGCAAGCAGAACATTCAGAATTTTTTTCATTTCGTTCGCCTCCTTCGAAAAGCGTTCCCCTAAGCAACACGATTTCCCAACACGTCTTTTTGGTTCGTAGCGTTCGACACGACCGTCGGCGAGGAAGCGCCATATTATTTCGGCCTCCACATCCACGGTTCTGAATAATCTTAAAGCTGCAGACGCGGGTCGAAGCGCGACGTTAAGACTGAACCTTAGCGTCTGTTTGAACGGCGCCAAATACCCATAGCCTGCGCCTCGGACGTCAATTCTTCTCTGAAATCCGGGTGCGCCAACGAAATTAAGGCTTCCGCCCGCTGCCATGTAGCAAGGCCCGCCAAATTCGCCACGCCATACTCCGTCGCGACGTATTGCATCATGGCGCGCGGAGCGGTCACGACGCTGCCTTTCTTGAGCAGTGGCACTATGGCCGATTTCCTAGCGCCGTCCTTCGCTGTGAAAACGGAGGGCAGACAAACAAAACCCTTGCCTCCCTTTGACAGAAACGCTCCCGTCAGGAATCCCAATTGCCCTCCCGTGCCGCTGAGATGCCTGATTCCGTTGGATTCGCCGTTTTCCTGGCCGTAAAGGTCTATCTCAATGCCGCCGTTCACGCTGACCACGCGTTCCATTCGGGACAATGTGGCCGGATCATTGACGTAATCGACGGGTTGCGGCAACATGTCCACATCCTCCGAGATCCATTCATATAGCTCCTCGGAACCGCTGGCCAAGTTCCAGACGGATTTACCTCGATGAAGCTCTTTGCGCGCGTTCGTCAATTTTCCCGCCTTGCGCATTTTCAGGAACGCGTCGCTGATGGTTCCCGTATGGCAAGCCAAATCGCGAAGGTCTGACTCCGCGAGCAGGGAGGCGACGGCAAAAGGCACCGAGCCGACGCCCAGAGCCAGGACGGAACCGTCCTCCAGCAGTTCGACGACACGTCCTGCGATGACGGCTTCCTCAGGCGAGGGCTCGGCGTAACGTTGCGTAGGCAACGGTGAATGTGCGCCTTCTACAATAAAATCCGCTTCTGAAACATGCACTCGATGCGATCCGTTTTCTCCTTTCAGCTCCGGGTATCGCTCGTTCACTTCAAAAACCACCTTTCTTGCCGCTTTCAAAACGGCGTGGTTGCCGGCGTTCGAGAGGCCCAAGCCGAAGTACCCTTTCTCGTCCATTACGGAAACCGGGATAAAAGCGACATCCACGGTGATATTTCCGCTCCTGTAATAATGCGGCATGTGAGGCAAGGAAACTGGTATATAATGGCAGATACCTCTGTCCGCCAGTTTTCTCTCATATGCGTACATGTGCCAGCTGTGATACGTGAACGTCTTTTGTTCCAAATCGCGTTCCACGATTTCAATACGAGGCGCGCTTACAAGACCCCCGCGCACTTTCACGTCCACCAGCTCGTCCCGCCGTTCGGCGAGCGCCTTGTCCAGAAGCTCCGGAAAATTCGCGCCCGCGCAATAGTCCACCCAGTCTCCGCTTTCGACGATCTTCACGGCTTCTTCGGGCGAACGCAATTTGCTTTTGTACTGCGATATGGCATTCGACATGCTATTTTATCTCCTTAGTCCGCACAATCTTTGATGAACCGATAAATCCTCCGGTCGTTCAGCGTCCCGTTGACGAAGCCGCAGAACAATCTCGGCGCCCTCTATCCGCAAGCATCTCAGAAAAAGCTTCCAACTGAGTTCTCGCCTGGCCAAAGTCGCGCATCTGCTGGTCATAGCCGATCTGCGCGTTCGGTATGCCGACCGCGTCCAAAGCCTGTTTCAGGTGCGGGTAATCCAACTCTTCGGGGTCGCAAAATTGCATCATCACAAAGACCACGCCCTGCGCCCCGCTTTCTTCCACAAGACCCTTGAGATGTCTCGCCCGCCGCGAAAGGTCAGGATCATGAAGCAGGCTGTCAGCTCCCTGCCCCGCGAAGCCCCGCGCCAAGATCCGCAACGGCGCTTCGTCCTTTTCGGGCAAGGGCATGTCTGAGCGAAAGCTTCGCGATTCATTGGCGACGTCGTCGGCGACTATGGCAAGCCGATTATCTTGAAACACGGACAGCAGGCTCGCGCTGTCCGCCAGAATTCCGGAAACCACCACCTTCCCGCCCGTCCAATTCTCCGGCGCCAGAGCTTCGATAGCGTCGTTCAACGTTTTCAGAACGGCAGTGTGCCTAGGCTTGGGCATAAACCAAGCGCTTTTTAGCACGTCCGAGCGCCGCTCGGGAGTGATAACGGAAGGGTGTGACGCGGCGAGCCTGACAAAGCGCCTGCGTTCCGCCCGGCTTTCGTTGTAGACGGCGATGGCGTCACGAATGGCGTCGTCCGTGATCCTCGTGCCCGCTACGGCTTCGAGTTCCTCCCGAACCCGCGCCAGCTCGTCGGTCATGTAGACAACGCCGAACTCTTCCGTGCGGTTCTGAGGTTGGGCGAGAAAAATCATAGGGATATCGGGACGGGCGGATTTGAAGTTTTGTGTGAACGGCCTCATGGCGTCGCAGATAGACGGCGCAAGAACGGCGGAAAGCCCGTCCAACACGCCTACAAGCGCCATTTCGAGGTTCATGCGCGCAATGGCGCAGTAAAATGCAGGAAAATACCTTCCGGCGCCACGAACGGAGCCTTCCATGCCCCAAAGTCCCAACGGCGCCATGCCCGCCGCATAGACAAGCTCTTCAGGCGCGTAGTAAGGCAGGATGCCGACAGCTTTCTGACCTGCGGCGCGATACTCCTCGAGCAGGCGCGCGGGGTGCCTCGCGCTGTAGCTGAAAACCTCTTCTATCGTACCCTTGATCTCTTTTTCGCTCATTTCGACGCCTTCCTCCTATAACGGCGCACCGTTCTCTCTCGTGACGCTGTTGGCCCGCATAAGCTCCACCAACCCTTCGACGCGCGTTCTGTACTGCTCTTCGGCAAAATTTCTGGGATCGGCCTGATCTCCGTCGAAGCCCACTACAGGAATCCCCAGTTCCTTTCTCCAACGGCGTTCCATCTCCAGCATGTAGCCGCTCCAGGGTTTACAGCTCCGGTTATAGTGAACCAGAATCCCGTCAACACTATTTTCACGGCATAAGGCGGCGCGCCATTCCGTGCCGGCCTCTATGCAGACGGAGTTCGGGGCGCGGCAGTAGGCGCGGATCATCCCATCCATGTCTCCGTACTGAAATCCAAAGGCGGGAGCGTACACTACGGCGACCGTGTTCGCGCCGTGTTCTTTCAAAGGGCGAAGCAACGCCTGAAGCTCCGGCCAGCAAGGGATCCCTTCGAACATGATCCTCCATGTCTCGTCGCGGCGCCATGTGGAAACCCCTTCCTTCACAGCCTGCTCGTACTCATCCGCAAGCTGTTCCAAGGCCCGAGAGGTTTCCGGCTTGCAACGCGCCGTGACAACGTCCGCCATATGGTTGAAAAGGTCGAAGCCGGACAACGGGGACGGCTTCATGGCACAGTAACCGCAGGCTCTCAGCCACGCCGATGCAGTTCTGTTGGCATTCGCGCACACTTCCGCGAAGCGAGCCGGATCCCAGACTCGTCCGAAAAGAGTCTCAAGTTTTTTTATTGCGGCCTCAAACTGCGCAGACACGTAGGCTACGCGTGAGGCGGGAATATCCACGGTGTTGTTGTAGGGGACGTCGATCATTATAAGGGGGATATCGTGTCGGCGCGCGATGTTCTCGTACCATTTGGTCATGCAATTGCAAATATTGTTGCAACACAGGAGAAAATCGGGCGGCGGCACGGGGCGTTCCTCGGCAGGCGCGCCGTCCGAAACCGCGAGGCTGATCCGCGCGTAAGCGCAAATATCATTGGAATAGCCAAGCGCTTCAGCATATTCGCACAACCGTCGCCCGCCGTGCTTGGCCGCCACCGCAGCCGCCTGGTTCTCAGGATATACCACCGCCAACCCCAAGGCTTCGGCTATTTCGGCGGGGAACTTGGAGGACGACCAGCCCACGGGTTCCCCCCTTTTTTTCGCGTCCCATGCCTGCTCATATACGGCGTCCACGATTTCCCGCAACACGACCTTAGCAGGTTTCGTCGTCACGTCGTCATTAGCGCCGTCTATGGCCGAGGTATTCGCGCCAACCATGGCGCCTGCGTCGGCTTGAGCCTTCGCGTTGCTGTCCGAATCGCCTGAAAACCCCATTGCTTCATCTCCTAAAAATACGTCCCCGCGCCGTGCCCTTCGCAACATCACTGAAAACCCGCATCAATTCCAATGGTCGCGGAGTCATCGGCTCGAACGTTGTCTAAACGTGCGCCGCTCAGGCAGTCTCCTACGTTTGTGCCAGCGCGCGCAACGCCGCGCCAAGCGCGCCCGCGTGCTGAGAAAGCGGTGATACAGATATTTCCATGCCCAGCTCGTCCGCGAGGGCCTCTCTAACGCCCGCGTTCATGGCCACGCCGCCAGTCATCACCACCATAGGGCATATACCCGCCCTCTGCGCCAACGCGCCCACTCTGGCCGCGATAGAACGGAAAATCCCGCCCAACACGTCGGCGCGCGAAGCGCCCCTGGCAAGGTGGGAAACGACTTCAGATTCGGCAAACACCACGCAAGTGGAACTGATGTCGAGACATTTGCCGGATGAAGCCGCCAACTCCGCCATCTCTCCTACAGGGATATTAAGCGCGCGCGCGATTTCCTCAAGGAAGCGCCCTGTTCCCGCCGCGCATTTATCGTTCATGGCAAAGCTCTCAAGCGTCCCACGCTCAGAAACACGAAGAACCTTGGAGTCCTGCCCGCCTATATCGATAACCGTCCGCGCCTCCGGAAAGAGCCTCAAAGCGCCGAGCGCATGACAACTCAATTCACTGAACCGTCCGTCAGCGTCCGTGGCCAGGTGCCTGCCGTAGCCAGTCGCCGCCACGCGCATCGGCGCAGCATCCGATAGAATGCCGGCATCTTGAAGAGCTAGGGACTTCGCTTGCTCCGCGCCTTCCGTTCCCACTCCGCCAGCCACGACGGCCTTGCCTATTATCGCGCCATCTAACCGGAGGACGACACACTTTGAGGTGGCAGAGCCTATGTCAAGTCCCATAACAAAATCAGTCGCCCGCCTCTCGTCCGACTGCAGAGTCTCCTTGCCTTTCACGGCCTCGGCTTCCTCCCATCCGGATGATTCTGATCGCGTTAGGATCCCTTCGTCCATTGCCATTGAATCATCCTCCCTCCTTGCTTGCCCCTTCTTCCGTGATTTCTTGGGTCGGTGACGGTGAAAACGGGTTCGGGTGCCGCACAACGAGGATTTTGGTAATTTGATTAGTTGAGTTATGCCAGCTATGAGGCACGGAAGAGTGGAAGAGGAAGCTGTCCCCAGGATACAGCTTATGCACTTTATGATCATAGCGCATGGTCAGCATTCCTTCCAAAATGTAAATGAATTCCTCTCCGTGATGCCTAAACACCCTGCTATTCTCGTAGTCATCCCACCGTTCCTCCGGCATGAGCAGGATAATTTCGGGAAACATGCGGTGGGATGCGGCGTTTCCAGCCAAATATTGATGTACATAGCGGTCGGATTCCGAGAATGACACTGTGAGATCATAGCTCCTTTTCACGTAATCCTGTTCCGGCTCCTCCGACCAGACATCCTTCTTGAAAAAATAACTCAAATCCACGTTCAAAGCTGCAGCGATTTCTTGCAATGAGTCAACGGCCACCGTCGTGAGGCCACGTTCCAGTTGGGAAAGGAAACCGCCCGACAGATGCGCCTTCTCCGCGAGCACGCGCAACGTCATGTTGTTCTGTTTGCGTAGTTCCTTAATGCGACTGCCTAAATCCGTCATGTCAAGTCCTTTTTCTGTTTCAAACTTGGCTCTCATAGGTTCGAGGCGCGGAAGCGCCCCAGCCGTCGAACTGATTCTTCCGCCCCCTACGGAGAGCTTGGTGCGCCTTCCCGTTTGATATATATAATATATTTTTTATACCGCCAGCCATCCAAACATCTGCATTTTTCTCTTGCCTCAGGATGTTTCCTGTATTTTATGAAAATTTCAACCGTTTCCACGACATTATAGCTTCCGTGTTCAACTCCTGCGTGTTTATTATATCTTATCAATGTTTGATGTCGCTGTCAATAGAGAAAATTGCGATTCTCGTGCGCACTGGAAAGGCCCCTACGATTTGCTCCTCTGCCGCCGTCCGTCCAATCTCTTTGGGTAAAATTTAAATGAGAAATAATATAAGTTTCATAAGGTAATGTTTCGGGCGCGGACTGGCGTCAAGTCCTCCCCCGCCCCCCCAGGGCCACCCTAACCATAAACAACGGCAACGCCATCATGCGCCCTATGCGGCGCGGCTCCTTCACCAGGCGGTAAAACCACTCCAGGCCGTTGTCCCTGAAAAACGCGGGCGCGCGCTTCACGTCCCCCGCCCAGACGTCCAGGCTGCCGCCCACGCCGACGGCGACCTTCGCTTTCAGCGACGTCCTGTGCCTGGCGATGAACAGCTCCTGCTTGGGAGACCCCAGCGCCACGCAGAGAAGGGCCGCGCCGCTTTCGTTGATTTCCGCCACTATGGACTCCTCCTCGCTCGGGTCGAAATAACCGTGGCGGCTGCCGGCCGCCGTCAGGCCGGGGTACGCGGCCACCATCTTCTCGGCGGCCCTGGCGGCCACACCTGGCGCGCCGCCCAGAAAATAGGCGGAGGCGCCCCGCTCGGCTAGGCAACGCGCCGCCTCGCCCAGGAAATCTATGCCCGCGACGCGCTCCGACAGAGGCCGTCCTATGATTTTCGAGGCATGCACCAAGCCTATGCCGTCGGGTATGACCAGAGCCGCCTCGCTTATGGCCCGCCGCAGCGCCTCATTTTTCGAGGCGGCCCACAGCATCTCTGAATTCGGCGTGGCTATCTGGGCGCAGACCCCGCCCTCGGCCTCCATTATGCCCGCGAAACGCGCCGCAGCCTCCGCCAGCGTCACGCAGTCCACAGGCGTCCCTAATATGGTGATTCTATTTCTCTCTTCCATCTTCCAACCCTATGATAGCCCTTATCATTTCCTCGTTGGCGTCCAGCTTCGCCACCAGCTTGCGGGTGTTGCGGCCTATCCGTTCCTTCAGCTTTTCGGCGTCCCTGAGCGTCCTGTCGAATTCCTCCATGTAATAATCACTGCTGAAATCCTTCACCAATGACAGCGCCTTCATCTCCAGCGAGTGCATGAAGGCGTTCACCTTGGGGTCATAGGAGACCGCTATCATCGGCACCCCCATGACGGCGGCGTAAATGAGCGAGTGCAGCCTCACCCCGGTCAAAACGTCCATATTGCCGATGATGGACAGCATCTCCTCCGTCAGGTACTTGTTCTTGATGGCGGTGGCACGACCGCCCAGGCGGCTCTCAATCTCCAGCGCCACGGGCAAGTCTTCCGAAAAATGGAAGGGTATCAGCGCCACCCTGGCGGCGTGGCTCGCCCCCAGCCGCTCTATGGACGCGCAAAGCTCGTCCACGAACTCGCTCTTCACCTTAGGCTCCCGTATGGCCATGCCAACCAGCGGCCCCGCGCCCTCAAGGGGGACGCCTTCCCTTTCCAATATGGCCCTGCCTATGGACAGGTCGGCGCGTTTGACGCGCAACACGGGGTCGGCGGTGACTATGACCCTGCCCTCAGGCACGCCGATGCGGGAGAGCAAATCCTTGGAATCCTCGTCCCTGACCACTATGCCCGCCGCTTTTTTCAGCGTCCAGGCGGTCAGCCTTCGGTTCATATTGGAATTTATGGGGCCTATTCCCTGGCTATATATGAAGAACTTCTTGCCCAACAGCAGGGCCAGCCACATTATGGCCAGATAGTAGATGATGCTTTTCTTGCTGGTCACGTCCTGCAACAGGCTACCGCCGCCGCTTATGAGCAAGTCCGCCCGCCTGGCCGCGCCGAAAATGGCCGCAGGGGATTTGCGGCTGACCGCGGACACCCCATGGCGCGCGGAGGTGGACTCCGGGCTCTGGGACAGCGCCGTTATCTCTATGTCGGGAATGCGGTTCCTAAGGCTGTCCGTCACGGCGGTCAATATGGAGTCGTCGCCGATATTGTTGAAGCCGTAATAACCGGAGATTAAAATCCTGTATGGTTTCCCCATGGCGAATATCTATTTTGAGGCTTTGGGGAAAAACCCCGCCTTCTTCATCCTGAGATAACCCTTGTAAAGCAAGTCGAAAAGCGCCAGGGCGACCAGCCCCGCCACAATCCCGAAGGCCACCGAGAAGCCCGTGCGTATCAGCCCCAGGTACAGCGGCGTCCGCAGATGCATGAAGGTGTTCACGACGGAGGTGAGGCCCACGACCCCGCTGATGCCGAATATCACAGTCCAGAACCTCAGCCTGCGCCTGGCCGCGTACATCGTCAGCATGACGGCGGGGAAGGCGAACAGGAATTCCTTCGTCCTGGGCCTGGCGGGCAACAGGTTCTCCAGGTCGTTGCGGAACAGCATCTCCACCCTGGAGGCGGTTATGACCTCGTGGCCCGTGCGCATTATGTAATACATCCCCACCGCGCCCACCACCGCGCCCATGAGGAGCATCCAGATTTTTATGGGGGTGTTCATCAAATCCCGAATGTCGTTGAACTCCAGCCGCCCAACCTTGCGCTTGTTCTTGCCGAACCCGAAATAAGCCAGGTAGGCGACGACGAAGAACAGGATGGGCAGCAGTTGGGCGGCCTTGACCCCCCTGAATATGTCTATCTCCAGCATGTAGCTGGCGGAAGAAAGCGGCGCGGCGGTCATCAGCCCGCCCAACAGCGCTATGGCTGTCGCCCCCAGCAATGCCACGGCCCCGGCGCCGACTGCGGCGGGGAGGCCGAATCCGGGCGCGCCGGGCGCGTACGGGGCCATGTCGAACCGCTTCTTGGCGACCGAGGTAATGAAAACCACCGACAGGCAGGCATAGGCCAGGGCGTTCACCAGGCTGACGACCAGTTCCGCGCTGTTAGGCATGACGTAGAACGACGCGCTGGAGGCGGCCAGCCCCAGCGCCAGCAAGACCAGCCGCGCCGACGGGGCCAGCGGGAAGAAGAACTGGAGCAACAGCAGCGCCGCCGCCACGCAGCCCCAGGCCATCAGAAGTTTCAAAAGGAAGGGGACGCGGTAATCCTCCATGGGCGACGCCTCGCCGAGGCTTATGCCGTGCTTCGCCAGCCGCGCCTCCAGATTCGCGAACATCCCCTTGTAGTCGTCCACGTCGGTGATATAGGTGTGCAAATCCTTCAGCTCGCGGATGGGCTTGTAATATATCACGCGGACGTTCCGCTCGACGACGGCGCGGAACAGGGTGTTCTCTATCTCCTCCGCGCCCTTGTAGCCATAGTATTGGTATCTGTTTTGTATGTAATTCCAGACGGAGAACACGCGCACCGTGTTGTAGCCCGAATCCTTGGCCAGCTCCAATATGCCGTGCTGCTCGATGTTCTGAAGCTGGGTCGTGTCCTCGATAATCCCCGTCTTGACGCCGTTCTCCCTCAAATAGCCCTCAATAAAGCCCAAGCCGTCGTCAAAGCCAGGCACGCTCTCCCCGGCGACGATGAAATACGACGGCTTTATGCCGAAACGCTCGTAGCCCGCTATCACGGCCCTGGCGTAGCGCTCGCTGTTCCAATAGTCATAGCTGGCCGTGCGGGGTATCACCTCCATGCCCGACGCCTGGATGGTCTTGACCTTCTCAGGCAGGAGGCCGAGGCTCAGGTACATGATTTTGGAATCCGTTATGTCGATAAGTTCGATGAAGCCGCCGCCCTTGGAGTCCTGCTCCTTGTACTTGGGCGTGTAGAGCGTCATCCTCGGGTCGCTGTCTATGAGCGCGTATCCCGCGCCTTCAGCGTATGGCCGCAGAAGCACCCGATCCGCGCCGTAGCGTTCGGTCAGCGCCCGAGCCACGAAGTCGTAGGCTTCCGCGCTGCCCATGGACACCATCACGTCGTAGGAGTCGAAGCCGTGCCTCTCGATGGCACGCGCCCAATCCTCCGCCAGCCTTTCGCGCCAATTCAGCTCTTTCATCAGCACGCCCATCACGGAGGCGGTCACAGGGTAATCGCTCTCCGTCAGGGATTTCAGGCTTTCCTCCGCGAGGCCCGCCTTGTTTATCTTCATGTCCTTGAACTGGCCGAGCCACCAGGACACGTCATGGGGCGACTGCTTGGCCAGCGCCGCCGTCTCCTCGTAATCCAGCACGATATCGTAGGTTTTGTTGCGGCTTTCCGCGCCGAACCTGCCCGCCAGGGCATAAAACCCGCTCGCGACCGAGACCCCTATCAAAACCGCCAAGGCAATGGCCAGCGCCGTGGCGGCAATGCCCCGTTTTGAACGTTTAACTATACCTGGCGTCATAATCCCTCCGATTCATAACACAAATTAGCGCAAATTAACGAGAAGCCCGAAGTCCGCGCGGGCGCGATCCGCGCGACGAAGCCGCCTGAGCGGGCGGCGCGTCTCATTGCAGCTCGTAGCCGCCTTTCACCATCACCCACGCGTCCGTCGCCGCCCTCAGGCCCCTGCCGTCCCCTCTGGGCGCCAGCAGGAGATGGTTCAGGGCGATGGCCGTTCCGCTGGCCAAATCCGCGCCCGCGGTCAGGTCGGATACGCCGTTTTCCGCCGCGCTGACCACGAACGCCTCGCCGCTGCGCAGTATCACCTCCGCGCCTTCCGCGCCTATCAGCACGCGCCCCTCCTTGATCTCCAGGGGCGTGAAAACCGAGGCGGAGGCGGAAGCCAGTTTCTGGTCCACATAACTTTTGGTCACCACCGGGTCCGCCTCCGAGCCGGGCCCGCCGTCAGCCGAATAAGCCAACGCCGCCGCCGACAGGCAGATGAGCGCCGCCAGCGCCAGCACGTAAATCTTTCCTTTCGCCAATGCCAGTCCCCCCTTTTCAACGAGACGCCCAAAACTTCCTCGCGAGCCCGGCGGCATTCTCCCGCCCGCCCGCGGCGCTTTTGGAGCGTCACTAACTCATGACGGCCTTAATGGCCGCCGCCACGGCCTCCGCTATGTCCGAGGCCATCAAGCCGTACTCGCCCACCCGTTCAGCCGCGATGTCGCCCGCCAGGCCGTGGACGTGGACGCCTGCCATCGCCGCGTCCAGGGTTCCCATGCCCTGCCCCGCGAAAGCGGCTATGACGCCTGTCAGCACGTCGCCGCTGCCGCCCGTGGCCATGCCCGGATTGCCTGTGGCGTTCAGGTAGACGTCGCCGCCCCTAGCCACCAGCGTGCCGTTGCCTTTCAGCGCCACCGTGGCCCCCGTGAGCCGCGCCAGATCTGCCGCCGCCCCCGCCCTGTCGCCGTCTACCTCCTTAGTGGAGACCCCCAGCAACCTGGCGGCCTCGCCCGTGTGGGGCGTGATGATGACGGAGGCGCGGGCCTCCTTGAGGGCGCTGGCGTCCCTGGCCGCCACGTTCAGCGCGTCCGCGTCCAGAATCAGCGTCCCTTCGAAGCGCGTCAGCAGCACCTCCACGATTTCCTTGGCTTCGGTCGTCACCCCCAGCCCCGGCCCGGCCGCCGCCGCGCTCACGCCCGCCAGCACTCGGTCGGGGGCGTTGCGCAGCAGGGACTCGTCCAGGCAGGTGGCCTCAGGCACGGCGGCGTGGACGGCGAGGAACAGCTGAGGCTCCGTCGCCACCTTCACCAGGCCCGCTCCGCCTCTGAAAGCCCCCCGCGCGCACAGGGCCGCCGCCCCCGCCATGCCGTGGGAACCGGCGACGACGAGCAGGCGCCCGTAGTCCCCCTTGTGGGACGCCGCCGGCCTGGGCCTCAGCAACGCCTTGATATAATTCCTCTCAATCCTCAGCATACGAGCCCCCTACCATCCGAATATCAGCGTCGCCAGGGAGAAGTAGGTGAAGCAGGACACCAAATCCGTCAGCGACGAAATCATGGGCGCGGCCATCAGCGCCGGGTCTATGCCGATCCTCTTGGCCAGCATGGGCAACATGCTGCCTATGCATTTGGCCATAGTCACTATCACCACCATTGACAGGCAGACGGTCAGCGCCACCAGCAACGGCTCTCTGTCCAGCAACAGGATTTTCGCGAAATTCAGCCCGCTGAGCGCCAGCCCCACGATAAAGCTGATGCGGAACTCCTTCCAAAGAACCCTGAGAAAATCCCCCAGCTCCACGTCCCCCACGGCCATGCCCCGTATGACCAGCGTAGCCGACTGCGAGCCGGAATTGCCGCCCGTGCCCATGAGCATGGGCAGATAGACCGCCAGGCTTATCACGGAGGACAGCAGGCCCTCGAAGCTGCGTATGATGGCGCCCGTGAACATGGCCGAGACCATGAGGAGCGCCAGCCAGGGAAGGCGGCTGCCCACGTGCTTGAACACCCCTCTGTCCAGGTACTCGCGGTCGCTGGAGTCCAGCACGCCGGCCATCCTCTCGATATCCTCGTTATATTCCTCCTCGATGACGGACAGTATGTCGTCAACGGTGATGATGCCCACCAGGCGCTTCTCGTTGTCCACCACGGGGACGGCCAGGAAGCCGTAGCGCTTGAACACCTCCGAGACTTCCTCCTGGTCGTCGTTCACGCTCACGTACACCGCGTCGTCGTTGAGCAAGTCCCCTATCAGCGCGCCGCTCTCCGAAATGACCAGCGTCCGCAGCGACACTATGCCTATGAGCTTCCTGCCCCTGTCCCTGACGTAGCAGGTGTAGACCGTCTCGCTGTCCATGCCCACCTGCTTGATGTGCGCCAGCGCCTGCTCCACGGTCATGCCGCGCTCCAGGCTGATATAGTCGGGGGTCATCAGGCTGCCGGCGCTGTCCTCAGGGTAGTTGAGGAAAGTGTTTATCTGCTTGCGCTCCTCCTTGGTGGCCTTTTCCAGTATCTTATCGACAATATTGGCGGGAAGCTCCTCCAGGACGTCAATCATGTCGTCGAAGTCCATCTCGTCCAGGATGTACTTCAGCTCCTTGTCCGTTATCACGTTGATGATGGCAAGCTGGTCGTCGGCGTCCAAGTACGAGAACACCACCACGGAGACGTCCTTGGGCAACATGCGGAACAGTATCACCGCGTACTCCACGCCCAACTCCGCTATGACTTCCTCCAAGACCTCCGCGACGTCCACCTCGTTGAGCTTCAAAATCTCGTTCCTCGCGCCAATGTACTTTTTCGCGTCAAGCAGCTCTATGATTCCGGCCACTATGGCGCCAAATTCCTTTTCCGTGTCCATAGGTCCCGCCTCCTTTCCGCCGTCCCGCGGCTCAAAGCCACGCCCGGGAAACCGTCGCGGGCTTTGGTCCCGCGCGGGTCGCGCCGTCCCTCGGGGGGGCGCGTGAAGAGACGATCATGCCCTATGGCAGGATTCGCGCCGACGGCGCCTTAGCCTCCTTGCGGGGCGGGGCGGACGTCGGGCGGGCCGTGGACGGCCAAACCGCGCGGGCGTGATGCGTCTTTGCCGATGTTTCGTGACAAGTCAGGGTTTTCAGCGTTACTATGGTCAGGTCCGTAATCCATGCGGCTCACCTCCTTCGCGGCTCGACTCGGTCGCGGGGGCGTCGGGGAAGCGTCCCGCGCCCTCGCCGCCTAACCAGTTAATTATACAGTATTTTGAGAAGCCCGCGCAAGAGGAAAAAATACAGGTTCAGGAAGTTTTTTAGAACATATGTTCAGATTCTTCTTGACTTAGTGTTCGCCTTCGTATATAATTCTTGGTATAGGGCGCAGGCTTCCGCAGGCGGGCAAGCGGGCTCGGGCAGAGGGCGCCCGCAGGGACGGAGCCTCGCCTTGGCGAGGCGCGACGGGAACAGCCTGTTAAAGGCGCGGCAACTAAAACAACGGAATAAGGAGAGCGAGGTGGCAGCTGATGAAAATCGCGGTACGGTACCAGTCTCGGGGCGGCAACACCAAAGCGGTCGCGGAGGCCGTGGCGAAGGAGGCCGGCATCAGGGCCGAGCCGTTGGACGTCCCTCTCGGCGGCGCGGTTGACCTTTTGTTCGTGGGCGGGGGAGTCTACGGGCAAAACATCGACCCTTCCTTGAAGAGTTATCTGGAAGCCCTCGAGCCGAACGAAGTGAAATCCGTGGCGGCGTTCTCCACGGGCGGCTGGTCGGACGGCGCCCGCAGGATAACAGCCATGGCGAAGGCCAAAGGCATAGCCGTCCGCGACGAGACCCTGCCCATAAAATTCGGGTTCCGCAACTTCGCCTGGCTCGGCGGCAAAGGCCACGCCGCCCTAAGCGCGGGGCAACAGCGCCTGGTCGAGGATTTCGTCAGGAAAGCGGGGGCGCGGGAGTAGGCAGGCGGCGAACGCCTCCCCGCTGTTTACGCCCGTTATCCCTGTTACTGGTTTTCTCCCCGCAAAGCCGCGTGACTTCGTGGGGACTCCATCCTGCGGCGACAAATTGATACCGAAGCTCATAGCTTCGCTCCTTACGTTCGCTTCAGAGCCATCGGCAAAACGGACAGCGAAGCGAACCTGCCTGTCGGCAGGCAGGCAAAGTGAGCGTAGGAGTGGGGCATTGCCCCACGTTGCCTTTTTTCCCCGCGCTTCAGCGCGGCAGGAAAAACGGACAGCGAAGCGAACGAAGTGAGCGTAGGAGCGAGGCGGAGCCTC
>JAIRPE010000022.1 GCA_031257175.1 Eubacteriales Family XIII. Incertae Sedis bacterium
TTTCTGGCTGGGGTAATTGAGGCTCAAAACCGTGGGCACCCACACGCCGCGAAGCTCCCCCGCCGCGAAGGCCAGCCCTCCCCCGCCGGGGGCTGCCGCCGGGGCGCACAAGGAAAAAACAAGAACCATAACCAATAAAAGGCAGGAACGCCCGAACCGCCCCCGCGCCGCGCCCGCAGGCCCGCTAATGCCGCAAAACTCCCTTTTCATAACAACCATCCTTTCCATCAGGCTTCCTTGTACAATTATATACCATATCTCCCGCGAAGTCACCCGTTATTGGGGGAGAGGGGAGGTCGGGGCGCCCGCCGAAGGCAGGGCAGATAGGCGCGACTTATTTTATAGAATATTTTAAATAATTTCGTCAATTAAGCGAGTTTTATTTCGGACATATTGAGTTATCGCCCGCAACGATGTATAATTGGTGTTGACGCCTGATCGGCGTCAGAGAAAAACCAAAACGGGAAGGGGGTTCCCCATGAAAATAACGGATATACTAAAGAGCAAGGCCACCCTCTCCTTTGAGGTGTTCCCCCCTAAAGAAGGCCAGCCCATGGAGCCGCTTCTGGAGGCGTTGAGGCAGCTGTACCGCCTTCGCCCCGACTTCATCAGCTGCACCTACGGCGCAGGCGGGACTAACAAGGGCAGGAACATGGAGATCTGCGAGGCCATCATCCGGGACGGCCATGTCCCCGTCTCCCACTTCACCTGCATCGGCGGTACGAAGGAGGAGATAAGGGACGTGATGGGCGGCTACGTGTCCATCGGCATAGAGAACGTCCTGGCCCTGCGGGGAGACCTGCCTGCCGGATGGGCCGGCACAGGGGGCGACTTCGCCCACGCGGACGAGCTTCTGGCGTTCCTGGAGAGGGAGCGCCCTGAACTTTGCAAGGGCGTGGCCGGCTATCCCGAAAAGCACCTCCAGGCCGCCAGCCTGGAGGAGGACATAGGCCATCTGAAATCGAAGCAGGACAAAGGCGCGGCCTTCATAACCACCCAAATTTGCCACGACCTGGAGGCATTCTCCCGCTACCTGGAGCGGATACGTCGGGCGGGCGTGACCATTCCCGTCGTCGCGGGGATAATGCCCGTGCTTTACAGGGAGGGGACTATACGCATGACCCTCTCCAACGGCTGCTCCATCCCCAGGGAGCTGGCGGAAATCATAGGCAGGCACGACGGGCGGCCGGAGGATTTCAAGAAGGCGGGAAAAGAATACACGGCGCGGCAGATACAGCGGTTCAAAGAGACGGGGGCGGCCGGGCTGCACATTTACACCATGAACAAGCACGAGGACATAACGGAAGTCCTCGCCATGGCGGGGGTTTACGCTTATCCTTCTTTAAACTCCGCAAATTCCGCCCAAAATTATCAGGCGGACGCCTGAAGGTAGTATCGGCTAGCACGCTTCAAGATGACATTTTGAACGCGGACTGACGCCAGGCGCCGCGCCGGGGAGCGCGCCCATGGCGCGTCGGGACGGCATGAAGGAACAAGACGAGGTAGCTTATGAGCAAGGCTGATTTGATTTTCGCGGGCATGTGCCGCCGCATTCTGGACGAGGGGTTCTCATCGGAGGGGCAGGCCGTCCGCGCCAGATGGGAGGACGGGACGCCCGCCCATACCATAAAATGCTTCGGCGTGGTGAACCGCTACGACCTGTCTGAGGAGTTCCCGGCCCTGACCCTGCGCCCCACGCCGTTTAAGCTGTGCGTGGACGAGATGCTGTGGATATGGCAACGCAAATCCAACAACATAGCGGACTTGCGCAGCCACGTGTGGGACGAGTGGGCCGACGGGGACGGTTCCATAGGCAAGGCGTACGGATACCAGATGGGCCTGAGGCACCGATTCCCCCAGGGGGAGATGGATCAGGTGGACAACGTCCTGTGGCAGCTGAAGCACACCCCCTATTCCAGGCGCATCATGACCGGCATGTACAATTTCCGCGACCTGAGCGAGATGGCGCTGGAGCCGTGCGCCTACGGCATGACCTTCAACGTCACCGGCAGGCGGCTGAACGCCATACTGAACCAGCGCTCCCAGGACGTCCTGGCGGCGAACAACTGGAACGTGGCCCAATACGCCGTCCTCACGCACATGCTGGCCCAGGTGAGCGGCCTGGAGGCGGGCGAGCTGGTGCATGTCATAGCCGACGCACACATCTACGACAGGCACGTGCCCATGATAGAGGAATTGCTGGCCAGAACCCCATTCCCCGCGCCGCGCTTCCGGCTGAACCCGGACGTCACGGACTTCTACGCCTTCACGGCGGAGGACGCCGTTTTGGAGGATTACGAGGCGAACCCCCAGATAACGGGCATACCTATCGCGGTTTAGGGCCGGGGCTGATGGTCAATCAGGGCGTGCCCCAGAGAAACAAGCGAAATGCGGCTAACAGCAGCGGTTCGCGCATGGCCGCGCATTAGCCGCAAAAACTCGCGAAATCCCTCCCAAAGGCCTCGCATACGGATTCGTCAGGCGCATATTGCTGTATGAGCCCTTCTCCAAACAGCGAAGCGCCGACATTCCTCGTCCGTTCCTGCCAGTCGCGCATCCATTGCCCGTCGCCCCAACCGTAGGAACCGAACAGGGCTATTTTTTTGCCGCTCAGGCATCCTTCCGCAGAAGAGAAAAACGGCTCAAAATAACTTTCTTCCAGAACTTCGTCGCCCATGGAGGGACACCCTAAAGCCAAGCCGTCGTATTCGTCCACGACGCTGACGGTCGCGTTCTCCACGGACAGCAGAGATGTGCTCGCGCCCCCCGCTTTGAGGCCTCGCTCGATGGCCTTTGCCATAGCTTCGGTATTTCCGGTGCCGCTCCAGTAAACAATCGCCACGTTCATTTCCTAACTCCGTTCTGCCGCGCTCGGCGGCCAATACTCGTTGCCCGCTCGCGACGCGAATGCGCTGACGGTGGGCAACGCCTGAAAATTGCGAATACGTCCGTGCGTGTCAGCTCGCTCCTGCGGCGTCGCCTATGCCCAGTATGGAGCCGCCGTCGCGCAGTACAGCCAATAAAAGGCTTTTGCAGTTGCTGAATTCCGAAAAAAGCGCCCGCGCTTTTTCTACGTCGCCGTACACCTTCCACGAACCGCAGAGCTTGTAGTTCCTGCCGCCATGCCGCATGAAACCCAGCACGTCTTCAGGCGGATAGCCCAGAAAAAAACCGATTTCGTGCGGAAAATCAGAGGATTTCGCAAGGCGGCGGGAAAGGGCGCGAAGATCGTCGTCAAGACAGCCCGACACCGGATACCCTAGCGCTTTAAGCGCACGGGGGACAGGTTTTCTGAGCAATGCGGGCGACAGCAGGTGGGGACGATAGACGAACAGCAGATCTCGTCGCTCCGTTCGAGAGAATGCCTCACAACACAGGTCATACCGGGCAAAAAGGCGCATGTGCGCGGATTTCCACCAAACAGGCTTCGGAAACAGCGCGGCAGGCTTTTTCCCTAATAGGACAGGCGCGCAGCGCTCAACCAGCGCCGATTCAAACAAGTCGTGCATTCTCCCCTCCTTGCCTTTCGCCGCGCGCGCTTATCCGATTAAAAAACATCCCGTTGACAAGGGGCGTGGCGTATGATATATTTTAGTTAGCATTAGCTAACTAATGACAATGTTACTCGTGACGAGGGCATATGTCAATAATAAATGCAAAAATTTGCCCGATTGAGGCAAAAAGGAGAAATCATGAGCGATAAAGAATGCATAGCGCGGGTAAAAGCGCACATCGACGCCAATTACAGCGGACAAGTTACCATAGCTCGCTTGGCGCGGCTGGCCTGCATGAGCGCCAGCAAGCTGAAATACAGCTTTAAGGCGGCGGTGGGGCTGACAGTACACAGCTATCTTACAGAAGTGCGCATGGGACGCGCCGAACAGTTGTTGGCCGACACAAAACTGCCCGTGGCGAGGGTCGCTGAGATGGTAGGCTATAAAAAGGCGGGAGCTTTCGCCGCGGCGTTCAAAAAACGCAAGGGGCGTTTGCCAAAGGACACGCGCAAAAAGATCGCCTGACGCGGTGGAGCGGCTTTGCGGAGGGGAGGTCGCGGCGCTCCGACGTGGCGCCTGTTGAACTACGCCTCCTCTCCCATCCCCCCGGCCCCGACCAACGCCTTGGACGCCAGCAGCACGAACCCGCTGGCGAACATCAGCGCGCCCGTCGCCACCAGCAGGGCCTCTATCCTCACCGCGTCTCCCAGCGGCCCGAACAACGCCATCCCCAGGGGCATCGCCAGGCCGTTTATCATCATCATCACGCTGAACACGCGTCCCATCACGCGGGGCTTCACCTTCGTCTGCATTATGGTCGTCGAGGGCGTGTTGAAAAACGGGACGGTCATCCCGCACAGTAGCATTATAGCCAGATAGACCCAGAAATTCGGCACGACGCCGAACAGGAAGGTCGTCACGCCGAAGGCGAAGGAAGCCATAGCCATCGTGTGGGTCTTGTTCCTAAAGCCTCCCCACATGGCGATGGCCGCCCCGCCCAGAACCATTCCCAGGGAGAAGAGGACTTCTATCGCCGTCAGCCGCCACACGTCGCCGCCGAAAGTCCGCGCGGCTTGAAGCGGCGTGAGCATGGCGGCGGGGGTCATGCAGACGCAGAAGAACGCCATGTAGGCCAGCAGGATTTTCAGCCAGGGGACGTCGGCCACGTAGCGCAGCCCGTCCTTCAGTTCCTCCAGGTACGCGCCGGCCCCCGTCCCGCCCCGCGCGCCTTCAGGGCGCGGCACGCGCACGAAGAAGAACACGACCGAGACGCCGACCGCCGCCGTGGCCACGTCGATGAAGAAGATGTAAGATATGGGAAGGAAGGTCAGCAGGGCGCCCGCGAGCATGGGCGTGGCGAACATGGTCAGGGACTGGGACGTGCTTTGTATGCCGTTGAAGCGCGTCAGATGCTCGGGGGGCACGATTTGCGGGATGAGGGCGTTCACCGCGGGTTGCTGCACGCCTTGCCCGAAGCCGCGAAGCACCACGACCACCAGCATCAGCAGCATGTTCTCGCGCCCTACGGAGAACACGACGGCCAGAGCCAGCGTGGCCACGGCTATGGCGCTGTCCGAGATGTTGATCAGGTATTTGCGGTTGTATCTGTCCGCCCACACGCCCGCCAGGGGAGAGATAAGCACCATGGGCAGGAGCGCCGCGCAGGTGAACAGCGTCATCCACGTGCCTGAGAGAGTCTCCAGCGTGATGTGCCAGGTTATGGCGTACTGCACCAGCATGGAGCCGAACATCGACACGAACTGCCCGCCGATGAAGAAACCCGCGTCGCGTTTCCAATTTACCATGTTTTAAGCCATTCCTTCCCGCAAAAGGCGCAATATGTTTATTTACATTATACAGCGCCGCGCCAGATATGTCAGCAGGGCATTGGCGAAACGGCAATCCCCCCCCGCCTGTCCGCCGCGGTCCGGCGCCGCCTAAATTGGGCCGCCTATTGCAAACCGTCGCCAAACGTGATAACTTGGATATATTGCCCCGCCGTTTCGTCCGACGGAAAAAATCCTCGACGAAGCGGTTTTGGCGCGGTATTTAGCCGAGGGGGCAATAATAGGATAAGGAGGGGCCATGAAGCAGATACTGGTGATAAACGGGCCCAACATGAACATGTTGGGGCGCAGGGAGCCTGAAAAATACGGTAGCGCGACTTTGGATGAGATTAACGCCCAAATCGCGGAGAAGGCCGAGGCCATGGGCATGGAGTGCGAGTTTTTCCAGAGCAATTACGAAGGGGAAATAGTGGCTGTCCTCCAAAATTCGGAGGATTACGACGGCGTCGTGCTTAACGCCGCCGCCTACTCCCACTACAGCGTCGCCATCAGGGACGCCGTGGCCGCCACGCCGCTTCCCGTAGTCGAGACGCACATGACCAACATATACGCGCGGGAAGGCTTCCGCAGGGAGTCGGTGCTGTCGGCGGTGTGCGACGGCTGCATAGCAGGGTTCGGGGCGGACAGCTACGTGCTGGCCCTGCGCGCCCTGGAGGGGATTCTGGGGGCGTGAGGCGACGATAGCCGCGAGCATTAAGGCGCTTGCTCTGTTGGCTTACGCCCGTGCAGCCCGACGAAAAAAAGATCGGCGAACGCGCGATGTTTAGCCAGCGGAGCAATGATGCCGGCATATCCTTTGGCGGCGCGGCGTTATTTGTTTTTGGCGACATAGTAAGCGTAGCGGTTGTTGCCTACCTTTTCAATCAAGCCGCCATCGGCTATTTCACGGAAAATTTGTCTTGCGCGACCGCTGCTTATGCCTGACTGTTCAATTGCCTCAGATGTCGTTATCTGGCCGTTATCCTCGATGTAGGATAGTATCGCGCGTTTTCTATCGCTTGTTTTTATCGCTTGCCCATCGCTTGCAATCGCTTGGCTACCGCTTGTCGTCTGAACCGCAAAACCGCCGCGAATCGGGTATGCCGTCAATGCGAGGAAGCGCGCCGCCGTTGGCGGCAATATGGGATGAAAGGTAAAGATGTTTTCGCGATTAGGAGCGCGAGTAAAATATTGCCCCGCCGACTAAATGCCGCGCCGAACCCGCTTCGGCGAGGATTTTTTCTGTCGGGAAAGGCGGCGGAACCCGCTGATACCGGAAGTATCGGCGGGTTCCGCAAACGCGGGGCTGCGCCCCGCTCCTACGCTCACTGCGTTCGCTTCGCTGTCCGTTTTGCCTGCCGCGCTGAAGCGCGGGGCAAAAAGGCAACGCGGGGCTATGCCCCGCTCCTACGCTCACTGCGTTCGCTTCGCTGCCCGTTTTCCCCGCGCTGAAGCGCGGGGAAAACGACCGCCCCGACGCCCCTTAAACCACAGGCTCGAAGCGCCGCAGGCGCCATATCTCGCTCGCGTACTGGCTTATGGTGTTGTCGCTGGAGAAATGGCCCGACATGGCTATGTTGTTCAGGGACATGGCGCTCCAGACGTCGCGCTGCCTGTACAGCGCGTCCGCCCGCTTCTGCGCCTCCGCGTAGCTCTCGAAATCCTTCAGCACGAAAAACTCGTCGTTGTAGTCCAAAAGCGAGCGGGTGATGGAGGAAAAGTCGTCCCGCGCCGAGTTGGGGAACAGGCTGCCGTTCATAATCTGATCCAGAATCCGCCTCACGTTCTCGTCCTTCTCGTACACCTCCTTCGACCTGTAGCCCCCGTTCATGTAATAACCCAGCACCTGCTCCACGCTCAGGCCGAAGAGTATGAAATTCTCCTCCCCCACCAGGTCGCGTATCTCTATGTTCGCCCCGTCGTTGGTGCCTATGGTCACGGCGCCGTTCATCATGAACTTCATGTTGCCCGTGCCCGAAGCCTCCTTCGAGGCCGTGGAAATCTGCTCCGATATGTCGCTGGCGGGGAAAATCATCTCAGCCAGGCTCACGTTGTAATTCTCCAAAAACACCACCTTCAGCTTCCCCGACACGTCCTTGTCGTTGTTGATGAGCCGCGCCAGCTCGTTGATGTACTTGATGATGGTCTTGGCGTAATAATAGCTGGGCGCCGCCTTGCCCGCGAACAGGAAGGTTCTGGGGGCCAGATCCAGCGCGGGGAAGGCTTTCAGCTCATTGTAGAGGTGGTGTACGTGCAGGGCGTTGAGCAATTGCCGCTTGTAAGCGTGTATCCGCTTCACCTGGGCGTCGAAAATCGAGTCGGGATCCACCGACACGCCCTGGCTCTCGCTTATGTGCCGCGCCAGCCGCTCCTTGCCGGCCCGCTTCACCGCCGCCAGCTTGTCCCGCATCGCGCCGTCCCAGGCGAAACTCTTAAGCTCCTCCAGCCGCGACGGCTCGCGCTTCCAGCCGTCACCTATGGCGTCCGTCACTAGCTGGGACAGGGACGGGTTCGACTTGATGAGCCAGCGCCTGTGGGTGATGCCGTTCGTCTTGTTGTTGAACTTCTCCGGGAAATAATCGTGGAAATCCTTCATCACCACGTTCTTCAAAAGCTCCGTATGCACGGCGGCCACCCCGTTGACGCTGAAACTCCCCACCACCGCCAGATTGGCCATCCGCACCATGCCTTCGCCGATGATGGCCATGCGCGACACCTTCCCCTGATCCACGGGATAGGCCACGTTCAGCAGATTCACGAAGCGCCTGTTGATTTCCTCCACTATCATGTAAATCCGCGGCAAAAGCTCCCAGAACAAGTCCACGGGCCACTTCTCCAGCGCCTCGGGCATGATGGTGTGGTTCGTGTAGGCCACCACGCGGGTGGTCACGTCCCACGCCTCGTCCCAGTCGAAGCCCTCCTCGTCCATGAGCATCCGCATTATCTCGGGGATGGCCAGGGCGGGGTGGGTGTCGTTGATGTGTATCACTATCTTCTCGGGCAGGAGCCGCAAGTCGTGGTGTACCTTCTTGAAGCGGCGGATGATGGACTGCACCCCCGCCGACACGAAGAAATACTGCTGCTTCAGCCTCAATATGCGGTTGGAGTAGTTGGAGTCGTCAGGGTACAGCACCTCGGAGATGGCCTCCACCGAGTACTTCCCCGAGACGGCGTTCACGTAGTCCCCCCTGCTGAAGGAGGCGAAATCGAAAGAGTCGTCCACGGACTCGGCGCTCCAGAGGCGCAGGGTGTTCACCGTCCTGTTGCCGTAGCCCACTATGGACATGTCGTAAGGCACCGCCAGCACGGGCAGATAATTCTCATGGATGAAGCGCGGCCGCCCGTCCTCACCCGTCTCCGTCCGAACGTGGCCGTTGAGCTTCACCACCACCGCCCTGTCGGGCTTGCGTATCTCCCAGGGGTTCCGTTGGTTCAGCCAATTGTCGGGCAGCTCCACCTGATAGCCGTCAACTATCTGCTGGCGGAAAAGCCCGTACTTGTAGCGGATGCCGTTGCCGTGGCCGGGCAGCCCCTGAGCGGCCAGCGAGTCCAGGAAGCAGGCGGCCAGACGCCCCAGCCCGCCGTTCCCCAGCGCGGGGTCAGGCTCGCACTTTATCAGGTCGTCCAGGTTTATCCCCAAATCCGCCAGCCCCTCGCGGCACACCTGCTCCGCCCCCAGCGAAAGCAGGTTCATCTCCAGGTATTTCCCCACCAGGAACTCCAGGGAGAAATAATAAGCCTGCCGGACTCCGCCCCGCAGGTAAAAACTGTTGGTCACCACCCAACGCTCGTTAATTTCGTCCCGCGCCATCGAAGCCAGAGCCATGTATCTGTCCGCGTCGCTCGCCTCGCTTAACGTCTTTGAGAGCAGGGACATGAACCTGTGCTTGTAAGCGGCCACGAATTGCTCTTTGTTCTCGAACATGCTTCCACCTCACTAAAAATTCCCCTAATCCAATAACCGAAAATAAATCAACCAATCGAACAATAACTGAAGGAGGCCCCGCCCCTCTCAGGGAGGCCCCGAACCCCTCACGCCAGGGCGGAATCGCTCTCCCTGACCTTGCCGAACCGCACATGCGCCGTGGACAGCACCTCGTCCACGTCCAAATCCGGCTCCGTGCGGGTCTTGTTCCTCCCCGCGCCCTTGGCCTTGTAAAGCGCCGCGTCGCTCCTGCCGATGACGGCGTCGAAACTCTCGTCCCCCGGCATGGCCTGGCTGGCGCCGACGCTCACCGTGCGCCGCAGTATCGTGTCCGCGTCAACGGGCATGTCCATCTCCTGAACGACGCGCCTGGCCCGCTCGGCAGTGACCACCGCCCCCTCCAGAGGGGTCTCAGGCAATATGGCGATGAACTCCTCCCCCCCCAGGCGGCAAAAAACGTCCGACTCGCGGAAAATCCGCCTCATCGCCTGGCTGAAATAGGCCAAGACCTTATCCCCCGCGTCGTGGCCGTAGTTGTCGTTAACATACTTGAAATGGTCGATATCGAACATCAGGACGCTGAAAGTCCTGTGGCTCCTCTTGTACAGCATGAAAATCTGCTCCAGGTACTGCATGGCGGAACGGCGGTTAGGCACCTGGGTCAAAAAATCTATATTGGCCAGCCGCTCCAGCTCGAGGGTGTTCTTTTGCAGCTTCGAGGCCATCTCGTTGAAAGAATCGGAGAAATCGCCCAGAAAATCCACCCTCTGGGAGAAATCCCCCTCGGCCACCTGCTTGGTCTGCCAGGTCAGGTGCCTCAAATTCGCCTGCAGCGCCTTGAGGTTTGAAAGCACGAACCCCTTGCTGTACGCGAACATGTGCAAATTGCCCCTGGACATGGCGTGGCTCAAATCCCTGATATCGACGATCCCGCGAAGAAGCTTCTGGAAATTCTTGTTCGCGACCAATTTAGGATCCAATTCGCTTTCGTCAGGCATCTTGGCGCTGGTCAGCAACAGGCTGACCAGGCCGACCCACTCGTCGTCGCTCCTCTGTGATGGCATAGCCGTCCCTTTCCCGCCCCGAATACGGGGGAACGCTAATGGCCGTCGGCCCCCGCCTCGGCCAAATCCTCCTGGGTGACCAGGAATCTGCAAGTCCTGGCGCCCGTACACCAGCAATCTATTTCCTCGGCCCTCCACTTCTCGGCGGTGTAGCTCTCAAACAGCGCCGCTATGAAACCCTCGTCGTAGACGCAGGTCTCGTAGTCCAGCTCCGGCAGCCCCGAACAATCCAAATCCTCGTCCATGGTGAGTATGACGCGCCCCTCGTTCAGAACGCTCTCCTCCAGCCGCAGCACGCCTATGCGCTTGTCCAGCAGCGTCTTTTGGAGCTTGCTGACGAATTCGTCCAGGGAATCCACCGGCTTGATGTGGCGCGCGTAAAACTGCGCCCCCGCCAGCTTCCCCGCCTCGTAGAATATTTCGTCCGTTGTCTCCGTGCCGCAATGCTGCTCTATGACGTCGCGCATGGTGAACTGCATGAGCCTGTACACGTCCAGATCCACCAAATTGCCGAGATTAGGCCGCCCGGCCGAGATGTCGCCTATCAGGTCCCAATAAAACTCGTATTTCCGCATGTCGCCCTCCCGAATCCGCCGCGATATTATATCCACAATGAAACATATCGCCAGATAGGGTGATATGTTGAGAAAATAAATACGCATTGTGACATAATCCTTCGCGGTTCTCAGCCTATAGTTGATAGTTACACTATAAATATAGCATATGTGAGACGGGAAGTCAAATATCGATGACAAAAATGGCGCCTATATATAGCGGACGCCAGACCATAAGCGAATAATCAAACCTTCTTTAATACTATTCCGGTCTGTGTCGAGGCGATGAAAACTTTAGTTCCGTCTCGTTGCGTCGGTCGAGGAAAGAGGCGCCTGTCGTTGGCGTATGCCGTCGAGCAAGCCCAAAGGCTTGTAAAATCTGTTTTATTGGGATATGATATGTTTTATAGCGCGCCGCGGAGGCCGCGGCCGGAAGGGGGTTTAACGTGAAAGTATTGTTGGTCAACGGCAGCCCGCATCAAAATGGCTGCACTTACACGGCGTTGGAAGAGGTCGGCGCGACGCTTCGTGACGAAGGCGTGGAAACGATGAATTTCTGGATCGGGAACCAGCCGCTGATAGGCTGCATGGCTTGCAGGCGCTGCGCCGAGAAGAAGCTGTGCGCATTCGACGACAGCGTGAACGAGTTTCTGGCCATCACGCCGGATTTTGACGGGTTCGTTTTCGGTTCCCCGGTACACTACGCGGGGGCGTCGGGAGCGATGACGTCGTTTATGGACAGGGCGTTTTACGTGGACATGAACGGGCGGCGGAAGTCATTTTATTTGAAACCGGCGGCGGCGGTGGTCTCGGCGAGGCGCGGCGGAACCACTGCCGCTTACGACCAGTTGAACAAGTACTTTGGCATCATGCAAATGCCCATCATTTCATCCAAGTATTGGAATATGGTGCATGGCAACAAGCCCGAGGAAGTCAGACAAGACTTGGAGGGTATGCAAGTAATGCGGACGCTGGCGAGGAACATGGCTTTTTTCCTTAAATGCAAGGAGGCGGGATTGAAGGCGGGCGTGGCGTGGCCGGAAACCGAAAAGCCCATCGCCACGAATTTCATCAGGTGATCCGAACCCTTGCCGGGCGACGGGCTGGCTGAGGGACGGCAAAACTCCCCGCCATGCCCGCGATCGCCAGGGCCCGTAGCCGCGGGGGCGCCTCTGAATTGGCGCAAGAAAGCGGCCCCTTGCGGCTCGGGCGCGAGGCGGGGCGCAGTGACGCAGGGTCTGAAGGGAAGCCTCCCTCAGGATTTCGGAACTCCGGATTTCCCCGTCATATGCTCGACGCGTATCTCGAAGGCGGCTGTTTTTGCCCACGCCTTCTTGATGTATTCCTGCCCCTGGTCGTGATAAGCGGCGGAATACTTGCCTATCAGGCATTCGAGGCAATGTTGCTTCTCCGCGTCGTCGCGCAACAGGCGGGCGCGGCCGAACGCCACCACGCTGTTGTACCAAGTGTTGAAGGATTCGGGCTTTATGTCGTCCTCGGCGGTGACGCAGAAGGAGACTTTGTCGTTCCTCTCTATCGCGTCCGCTTTGTGTCCCGCCAAGGCGCCGTGAAAATATATCTTCCCGTCCGCGTAGGCGTAGCTGACGGGAACCGCGTAGGGGTAGCCGTCGTCGCCATGCACGGCCAGCGTCCCGTTGGTGCAGCGGCTGAGTATGGCCTCCGCCTCGCTCTTCGTGAGCTGTTTTTCCGATCTGCGCATTTCTCTGAACATAGTCACCTCCGTCGCGGCGCGGGCCGCCG
>JAIRPE010000044.1 GCA_031257175.1 Eubacteriales Family XIII. Incertae Sedis bacterium
GAGAACCCCGACGCGTCCATGTCGGAGCTGGGGGAGATGCTGTCGCCGCCTCTGAAGAAGTCGGGGGTCAGCCACAGGTTCAGGAAGCTGGGGGAGCTGGCAGGGCGGCTGTGAGGGGAGCGTCGCCGCTAAACCGAAAAAATCTTTTAATACCTCAAACAGCCAAAACTGTAATCATGGGAAAATGTGGTGGGCAATTTAACTTGCAATCTTTACAAACTGTAATCAAGGGTTGAAAAAGCTTGACATTCCAGCGCTTTTTGTGTTAAGATATTTAAAGTTGCGGAAAAAACGACGGGGCGGCGTTTCGTGCGCTGGGTTTGTCGCGCTTCCGGCGGATTTTTATTTGCCCCGATGGCATGGCGAAGAGAGGGGCAAACAGGTTAGCCGCTCAGAAAGGGTCAAAAGCCGTTGGCTGCCCTTATGGCGAGGCTGGACAGAGGAGGTAATTTGATAATGTACGCTATTATTAAAAGCGGCGGCAAGCAGTACCAAGTTCAACCAGGTACTGTCTTTAACGTCGAGAGGCTGAAGGTGGAGCCAGGACAGAAAGTGGAGTTCGAGCAGGTGCTGTACTTGAACGACGGCAAAAGCGTCCGCGTGGGGACTCCGTATTTGGACGCCGTGAAGGTGTCGGGGACTGTGCTGGAGAACGGCAAAGCCGAAAAGGTAGTGATATTCAAATATAAAGCCAAGAAGGACTACAGAAAAAAGCAAGGCCACAGACAGCCGTACACCATGGTGGAGGTGGATTCCTTCGAGGCCGATGGCGTGGAGATAGCCAGAAAGCCGGAGAAAGAGGAAGCGATCGTTGCCCAAAAGGCCGACGGCGCGGATTCGGAGGCCACGAAGGCGACGACAGCCAAGGAAGAAAAACCCAAGTCCCGCGCTAAGGCGAAGAGCGGCGTCGGCAAGCTTGGGGACGCGGCATCCGAGAAGGGCGGCGGGGCTGTCAAAAAGGCGTCTAAAGACGTGGCGGAAGCGAAAGAAGAAAAAACGGCGGTCGTGTCCGCCGAAGCCGCAGGTGAGGAAGAAAAGCTCACGCCTGTCGAGGAAAGAACCGCAGACGAAGCAGATGACGCCACGTCAGAGCGCGAGGAAGCGGCGAAGAGCGGAAAAGATTTAAAGGAGGAACCGACCGATGGCGAGTAAAAAGGGAGTAGGAAGCTCGAAGAACGGCCGCGAAAGCGAGTCTAAACGTCTTGGCGTCAAGACAGGCGACGGCCAGTACGTGAGTGCCGGGAGTATTCTCGTGAGGCAGAGAGGCACGAAGTTCCACCCTGGCAACAACGTGGGCAGGGGCGGCGACGACACTTTGTTCGCCAAGATAGACGGCGCGGTGAAGTTTGAGAGATACGACAAGACCAGAAAGCAGGTCAGCGTTTATCCCAAAGAAGCGTAGCAACCAGGAGACGCGGGTCACGCGCCCCTCGGCGGAGCCTGATGCGCCGTCAAAGGGTCTTGCGGCGGTGCGCCCAGGCGACGATCCCGCCTGCGGACGCGTTGCCGGGGTTGTGTCGCGGGCGAGGTCAGAGAGGTTCGGCCCCTACCGGGTGGGGGCCGTTTTGTTTTATGTAGGCTTCTATCTTGGCTCTGCCGTGGATTGCGGGAAGACAGAGGCTTTTGTCGCTGACAGAGATTATATTGCTTCGCCAACGGGGAGCGCAGCTCCACGTTGGCGGGTTCCGTTGATACTCCCGGTATCAACGGAACCCGCCGCCTTACCCGACAGAAAAAATCCTTGCCGAAGTGGTTTCAGCGCAACACTTAGTCGGGGGAGCAATACTTATCCTTTTTTTAGATTCCGCCCAAAATTATTGAGCGGATGTCGGAAGATAGTATCTGCTAATCCGCTTAAGGGTAACATTTCAAATGTGGAGTTAGTATTAGTGCAGGTCGCCTTTGAACGGGCGCGAGGGGGCGTATGTTTGTAGATAGAGCCAGGATCACCATTAAATCAGGAAAAGGGGGCAACGGCGCGGTATCATTCCGCCATGAGCCCTTCGTGCCGGACGGCGGGCCGGACGGCGGCGACGGCGGTCGGGGGGGCGACGTGGTATTTGTCGCGGACGGCGGTCTCAGAACCTTGATGGATTTCAAATACAGAAAACATTATGTCGCTCAAAACGGTCAGGACGGTATGCGCCGCAAGAGGTTCGGGAAAAACGGGGAAGACATGATCATCAAGGTGCCGCCGGGCACATTGGTCATCGACGAGGAAACGGGGCTTCTGATGAAAGATCTGCTCCAGGAGGGCGACCGCTTGGTCGCGGTCAAAGGAGGGCGTGGAGGGCGCGGCAACGTCAACTTTAAGACATCCGTGCGCCAGACCCCGAATTTCGCGGAGGCGGGCGGAACCGCTGCGGAGCGGCGCGTGGTGTTGGAACTGAAGCTCATAGCGGACATCGGTCTGGTAGGATTTCCGAACGTGGGCAAATCCACCCTGTTGGCGGCAGCCACCAGCGCCAACCCCAAGATAGGGAATTACCATTTCACTACGACCGCTCCAAATCTTGGAGTGGTGGAATTGTACGACACGTCTTACGTGATGGCGGATATACCTGGCTTAATCGAAGGGGCCCATGAGGGCGCGGGTTTAGGGCTGGAGTTCCTGAAACACATCGAGAGGACTAAGGCGCTGGTACACGTGGTTGACGTGTCAGGAATAGAGGGCAGGGACCCATATGAGGATTTCAACAAGATAAACAACGAAATGAAGGAGTTCGCGGGAAAACTGCTGCAAAAACCCCAATTGGTGGCGGCCAACAAAATAGACATTGTGGGACAGGACAGCGCGGAATATGTCGGATTCAAGGAGAAAGTGGAGGCTTTGGGTTACAAGGTGTTCCCCATATCCGCCGCCGCCAGGACGGGAGTATCGGAACTCCTTAACGCGGCGGCGGGAGAGTTGCAACGGGCGGAGTTGGAACAAAAGGAAGGGGGCTCTGCCCTGCCCGAGCCGGAGTTTTTTGATCTCGCGCTGTTGGGGCGGGAACAAGACTACAGGGACATAGAGATCAAAATTCAGGATGGGGTTTACGAGTTGGCAGGCAAACAGCTGCATAAGATTTTTGACTCCACGAATTTTAACGATATGGGTTCCATCAGATACTTGTACAAATATCTGGAAAAACGAGGGGCTGTAGGAAAATTGAAGGATATGGGGCTGAAAGACGGCGACACCATACGTATCAAGGATTTCGAGTTTGACTATTATGATGAATAGAGATTATCCCGACCATGACGCTTGTGTGACGATACTGAGGGAAAACAAGACGCCTGAGCATGTTATAAGACATTGCGCCGCTGTGGCCGACGTTGCCGCGAGAGTGGGGGAGGAACTGAACCGGACGGGCCTCAGCTTGGACGTCGGTTTGATCTCTTTTGCCGCCATGCTACACGACGTCGCCCGTTCCGAATCAGAGCATGCCGCGGCCGGGGCCAAACTTTTGAGGGACATGGGTTTTGAGCGGGCCGCCTGTATTGTCGAGGCGCATATGGAACACCATTTTCCTGAAAGCACGGACGATTTTACGGAGTTGGACGTGGTTTGCGTCGGGGACAGGACGGTGAAGGAGGACAGGTATGTCGGTTTTGACAGGCGCATGGAAGACGTCTTGGCCAGGTATGCCGACAAGCCTGAAATAATAGCGGGACTGAAGAGCAGAATGGAGCGTAGCCGGCTTATGATAAAAAAGGTTGAAGAGCGGATAGGCGGCCCTATAGGGGGCTTGCTTGGTCTGCCGCCCGTGTCTATGGAGGCGTGTCTTTTGCAAGTGGAGAAGCCGGGGCGCTATGTGGGCGGAGAGATGAATTCCGTGCATAAGGAAGCGGCGAGCCAGGAGCTGCGCTTCGGTCTGGCTTTCCCCGACATGTATGAGATAGGCATGTCGTGGATAGGGCTGCAAATCTTGTATCATCTGCTGAACGGAATGGACGGCGTGTACTGCGAGCGGATATTCGCCCCTGCCGAAGATTTTGAAAATATAATGAGGAAGCATGGCGCGCCGCTCATGACGCTTGAGACAAAGACTCGTGTCGATTCGCTGGATATGCTTGGATTCACGTTGCAGTACGAGCTTTCCTACACTAACATTGTCAACATGCTGAAATTCGCGGGCATTCCCGCGAGGAGCGCCGAACGCGGGCCCGAAGCCGGGGCGTACCCTATTCTTATCGCCGGCGGCCCGTGTTCTTTCAACCCGGAACCGTTGGCAGACATGTTCGATCTTTTTCTGATAGGGGACGGTGAAGAGGCGTTGCCTGAGCTGTGCGAGATGTACATGTCCCACAAGCGCGCCGCCGGGACAGGCAACGTGGACAAGGACGCGTTTCTGAAGGCGGCGTCCACGATTAACGGGATTTACGTGCCGTCGTTCTATGCGCCTATATACAGTGAATCCGGAGTTTTTTCCGGAATGGATAAAGTGTATGACGCGGCGCCTGATCGTATAGTCAAGCGTGTCGTCAAGGATTTGAACAAAGCGTTCGTGCCGGAAAAGCCCATCGTCCCGCTGATTGAGGTCGTGCAGGATCGCGTGAATGTGGAGATCTTCAGGGGATGCGTCAGAGGATGCAGATTCTGCCAGGCGGGCATGATCTACAGGCCGATGAGGGAACGCGACCAAACGCTCATATACGAAAAAGCAATGGCTCAGCTGAGCAGCACCGGCTATGACGAGATGTCCCTGCTCTCACTGTCCACCAGCGATTATTCGGGCGTGGAAGCCTTGGCCGCCAAGCTCGCGAGGGATTGCGGGGACAGGAACGTCGCCATATCCATCCCGTCCTTGCGCGTGGATTCTTTCTCGTTGAAAATGCTGGAGGACATACAAGGTTATAAAAAGACCGGGCTGACCTTCGCCCCTGAGGCTGGCACGCAGCGCATGAGGGACGTTATAAACAAGAACATAACGGAGGACGATATTCTTAGCGCGGTTCGGGAAGCCGCAGGTTTGGGGTGGAACCACGTCAAATTTTATTTCATGATTGGCCTGCCGACGGAGACCGTTGATGACGTGGAGGGCATAGCCGACATAGCCCGAAAAGCCATGCGCGAGGCGAAGACGGCAAAAGGAGGCGTGAAAGGCGGCTTCGCGCTGACGGTGAGCGTGTCGAATTTCGTGCCAAAGCCGCACACGCCATTCCAGTGGGTCGCCCAAGAATCTCAAGAATCCCTGTATAAGAAGGTTCTCCTGCTGAAGGAAAGCCTCTCAAAAGCGAAAGGGGTCAAATTTCAGTATCACGACACGAAGGCCAGTCATGTGGAAGCGCTGCTCGCGCGAGGCGACAGGCGGGTTCTGGCGGCAATAGAGAAAGCGTCGGAACTGGGGTGCGGCTTTGACAGCTGGCAGGAACGTTTCGACTATGACAAATGGCGGGAGGCGTTTGAAGCTGCGGGAGTTTCCTTCGAGAGCGAAGGCTTCGGCCCGGATCGGGCGTTGCCTTGGGAACACATAAGCTGCGGAGTCAGCGCGCGCTATCTCGCCGCAGAATGGGAAAAGGCGCTGCGTGGAACCACTACCAAGGATTGCAGGGGCGGATGCGTGGGTTGCGGTTTGGACGATTGCGGAATGGCCAAGCGGACAGAAAAATAACGGATCGGGGGGGCGCTCGTGAAATATTTACTAAAATTTGAAAAAAAGGGAATGATGATCTTCATATCCCACTTGGACACGCAACGGCTGTTCCATAGGCTTATGAAGCGGTTGGACGTGAAACTTAAATATTCTAACGGATTCAACCCGCATCCCAGGTTGAGCTTCGCCCAGCCGCTGTCTGTCGGTCACTCGTCGGCGGCTGAGTATTTGGAGTTCGAGACCACGGAACCGATAAAGTTCCAAACGTTTAAGGAAAGTTTTAACGCGGTCGCGCCTGAAGGGATAAGGCTACTGGAATCGTGGTCGTTGCGCGATGGAGGCAAAGCTGTGGCCGCCGTCGCCGCGGCGGCCAGGTACAGGCTGGAAATCCCTTTCTTTTTTCCCTGCATGGAGGCCACGCTTGACTTCTTTGCTTCTGAGGCAATATTCGCGGAGAAGCGCAGCAAGAAAACAAAAAGCGTGGAAAAGGTGAATATAAGGCCGCATATAGTCGCATTGAAGCCGTTGCTGGTCAGCGACGGCGACGTCGTGCTGCTTTCGGTTCTTCATGCGAATTTAAATCCGGAGGTGATGCTCCGGAGCTTCTATAAATTTTGCGGCAAGGCGTATGAAAGGGAATCGATTAGAATAGAGCGGACATCCGTTTTGGGCTGGCGCGGCGACGAGCTAGTCCCATTGGAGTCGATCTGCTTGGAATAAAGGGGAGTCACGTAATGGAAAATAATTCTAACAACGGCAATAATCCGTACTCGGGCACTGAGATCGGGCCTATACGCCCGCCTAGCGAAGCGGGAAGCTTGATGTTGAGGGTCACGCGGAACTGCCCTTGGAACAGATGCAGATTTTGCAATCTTTATAAAAACACGAAGTTCAGCATACGCAGGACGGAGCATACGCTGGCGGACATAGATTCGATAGCCGAAGCGCACGGCAGACTTATCAGCTTGGATTCCCTTCGCGGTTCGGAAAGGGAGGCGGCCCTGGCGGATTTCGACCGTTTCGTTTCCGAATTGAATGACGATGGGGCGGTGGAGTCGGCCTTGCATTGGTATTCTAACGGTTGCAGATCCGTATTCTTGCAGGACGCGAACGCCCTCATAATGAAGACCGAGGACTTGACGGCTATATTGAGACGCCTGAAGGAGAGATTCCCTTCTGTCGAAAGAGTGACGTCCTATGCGCGTTCCAAGACGGTGCTGGGAAAAAGCGTGGAGGAGTTGGTCGCGCTAAAAGAGGCGGGGCTGAGCCGCATCCACATAGGGATGGAATCAGGTTCTGACCACGTTCTGGCGCAAATGGAAAAGGGAGCCACGAAGGCGGAGCATATCGCCGCAGGCCAACGGGTGAAAGAAGCGGGCATAGAGCTGTCGGAATACTATATTCTAGGCTTAGGCGGCATGGAATGGCAGAGGGGACACGCTTTGGAGAGCGCTGACGCCATGAACCGTATAAATCCTGACTTTATCAGGGTGAGAACCCTCAGCGTGGTGGGGCGGAGCCCTCTGGGGGAGGACGTGAGGGCCGGGAGGTTTGTCCAGCCCAACGATTTGCGATGCGCGGAGGAGTTGGCGCTGTTCATCGAGAACCTCACTGCGAGATCCTATCTCATCAATAATGACCATATAGTCAACCTTTTGCCGGAGGCCACGGGGCAAATGCCTGAGGACAAGGAAAGGATGCTGGAGGCTGTCAATTGGTTTTTATCACTGCCGACGGAGGAACAGACGATTTACCGGGTAGGCAGGCGAATGCTGGGAATCGGCGGCAGAAAAGATTTCGAGGAGCCGTCCGTGCGGGCCATGATATTGGATAAGATCGTCAGGCATGGCGTCACCCAAGATAACGTGGACGAGATCATGGAAAGGGTGCTGAGAGGGTATATATGACATCGGCCATGGGGACAAGGTCTGCAGGCGGCCGCAAACGGCCAACCGCGCCTATGCCCTCAATTTCGTATTCGAGTCGGCGGGCGTCCTGGCGACCGTCGGACGTGACGAGGCGGTGTAAAATAGTTGTGGATGAGGCGGTCGGCTGGGGCTCGGGGGCGCGGCGCCCCGATTCGATCCGAGGGACGGGCGGCCCGCCCCCTTAGCAGGGCGGGCCGCCCGTCCCAA
>JAIRPE010000049.1 GCA_031257175.1 Eubacteriales Family XIII. Incertae Sedis bacterium
GCGGCAAGAATCGAAGAAATAGTAAAAGCCATAAACGAGAGGGACAGAGAAACTATTAAATCCATGTTTTCCGAGCAAGCGTTAGGCGAGGCCGCCGATATTGACAAAGGCATTGATTAACCGTGGATGTCGAACATCCTGAGAACGTAGGGCTTTACATGCTTCAGGTTATAAAACAGGAAGATGTGGCCACTCAGTTTGACGGAGGCGGAACGATAAACTGCCCTGGCATACCGCCCTGAGAAGTTCGCGGGCGTCATAAGGGAGAAGGAGGCCGCGTCGGCGGGAGGGGCGGGCGCGGGAACTGGCGGCGGGAGGCGATAGGAGGCATGGCATGGGGGGCGCGGCGGAGGGGTCTTATGACGCGGACGTTGACCCAAGAAAGGAACAGGAATGGATTACGGTTTCATAAGGCTAAACGAAATTAGAGAAAATCCTGAGCGCTATCTAAGGGAAAAGTCCCTGTGGCTGTTGAGCGCGTATATGCATGGATACTTTGAACGGCAAAACCAGATTGACGGGTCATTGCAGTCGGAGGTTTGGTCGTCGGGGGATTTCCAGGCGTTTGTCGAGGGTTATTACCGCACGTGCGGGACGCCGCTGGGATGGAGCTTCATAATCGAGCGCAAGTGTGTCGGAAAGGACGCCGCGTGGGATAAATTTTGGGAATTGTTCGACAAATACTGGGACGTCAAAACGGCGCGGCCCTACGGCGCCGCGCGCGCGTGGCCGCCTGCCGACAATAGGCCGCGCCCCCGTTGGGCGAGAAGCGAGTTGTTCGGCATACTTAGGGACATGAGGTTTGACCCGCATTATTACGATTGGAGCAAACCGTTCGTGTCCATACCCTACCATATCTACGGCTACTACGCGCGGCAGCAGGAAAAAGGAAAGGCCACAAAAGCGGACGGCAGGTTTCTGGCGGAATTCCAGGCTTTTGTGGAATGGCGTCATGGGACGCGGCATGACGGCGGCAGGGCGAGGTGGTGGGAGATTATCATCAGGAACAGCCGTGACGACAGCGACGCGTTCCACGAGTTCTACAGGATATTGGACGAGTATCTGGAGAAGGCGGTTGGGGCGGTGATGGAGAAGCCCGTCCGAACGCGATGGGATTTTGATGATGAGGCGCTGTTTTTCAAGAAAGAAGGATAGGCATGGATTATTTGTACGAGCAGCTGAAACTAATCAAGGGATTGCCGGCTTTGAGAATTGGCGAGGGGACGTTGCCGACGCTGGAAGCTTTTATATCCGGCTACTGCGACAGACAGAGGGAAATATTTGGCGCAAACGGCTCCAATATCGTGTTGGCGCCGGAATTCCAAGATTTCGTGGGGACATATTACGGCGTGGACGCCTCGAAATCAGGCTGGGTCTCGCTGATAATGAACCGATGCGGGGACGGCCACGCCGCATTCTTTAAATTTTACGAGTTGCTGGATGTATATTTGGATAATAAAGGCGTAAAGGCGGAAAAACTGGCGGGCTACAGACATGTATTGGATAAAAGCGGGGCGAGGGATTTCCATGCCAAGAGATGGTCAGGGGAAACGTTGCCGCGCTTTGACAGCGCGAAGGTTTTTTACGGCTTCGCCAGCGATTTCCTCAGCGACGCGTATTTAGAAAACAGGGCGAACGCGCATGGGGGCGTGTCAGCCGCATTGTTGAGCGAGGCGGGCCTGTCTCGCTATTTGGCTTGCCCAGGCGTCGCGAAAGCTTTCGAGAAGTTGGCGGACGGGCGGACGGATATAGTTCTTTCCGCCCGAACCAACGAGGCGCAAAGGCTCGCCGCCGTCGGGCGCGGGTTGGAAATGAGATCCGATTTGATAGCAAAAGACGCGCTGGTGTTCGTCGTCAGCGCGGAAAATCCAGTGAAAAACTTGACGATGGGCGAGGCCAAAATGATTTGCTCCCGTGATTTGACAAACTGGCGTGAGGTCGGGGGACGTGACGAGCCTATCCATTTCCATCAGCTTGAGGATGGCCTGGAATTCGCGGTTCAAGAAATTTTCGGGTTCGTCCCCGCAGAAATGATTATGCGAGAAGAAATCCCCGAGGTTTCGAGTGAACCGCTCCGCAGCGTGGTTGACGACAAGAACGCCCTTTGTTGCGTCGCGTTCAGCCGGATCGCCCGTGACGGGACTCACGACGGAACGAGAACGCTTTCGGTTGACGGGGCCGCGGCCACGGACGGCAACGTGACGGGAGGGCTATACCCGCTGATGTTCGGCGTTTATGCGGTCACGGCCACGAACCGTCATTCCGATGGCTGTAAGGCCAGGAATATTAGGGAAGTAGTGGAAGGAATGTCGTGTCCTCGTGGGCAGGCTCTGCTGAAGAAGGCGGGGCATGTGCCGTTGAATCTCGGGCGCGATGGATAACGTGCAGGTTTAAATTCCGGAGACGCCCTCGGCCGCCTTGCCTGACAGAAAAAATCCTCGCCGAAGTGGTTTCAGCGCAACATTTAGTCGGTGGAGCAATAATGGCATAGTGCGTTGCAACGTACACCCCGAAGGGTTGCCGTAACAGACGGATTTGTTCGAGAACGGGTGAGGCCGCGACGTCAGACTTGCGAGGGAGGGCGCGGAGTCTTATTGCGTGGGATAATATGGAAAAAATAAGAACAACTTGACACCGTCTTTTTCATGAAATATTATTGACAAATCAGGCGTCATGCGATATCATGTTATTTGTACGTGAAAGAGCGTCGGACGTGAGGCGGTCGTTGAGGCTGTCAGACGGGGGGGCATAGCTCAGTTGGTTAGAGCGCTTGCTCGACAAGCAAGAGGTCATAGGTTCGAATCCCATTGTCCCCACCAAAACGTCAAGCCTGCCGTAGCGCGGGTGTTCGGCTTTTGGAGTGTCTCCTTTCGCCCTTGGCGCGGTCGTGCAGGTTGCGTGTCTCGTTCTTTAAGTGCAGGATATATAAGTTATAAATGGGGGCATAGTCTCAGCTGGTTAGAGCGCTTGGATCACAACCAAGAGGTCACAGGTTCGAATCCTGTTGTCCCCACCAAGATGTTGTCGCTAAAACGCCCGCAAAAGGTTTGATGGGCGTTTTAGTTTGTTTCTCAGGCGCTTTTCATGGCCCCGCTTGCCTGAGCCTGCTCGGCGGCGGCCTGGAGCCGGACTTGTCCGCTCGCGGTCGTCGATAGATCCCGCTTTAAGAGCGAGGAGGGACAGAAGCCCCGCTCCAGGCCGATGAGGCTTCACGACGAAGCCGGACGGGGAAAATGCAGGCGGAAGGCTCAACGAAACCGGAGGATGCCAATTGGTCAAGAAGGACGGAAAAGACGAGTCAAGCATATTGATCTTTATATTCATTTCAGCCCTTGTCGGGGTCGCGATGGGGCTGAGCGACTCGATCCTGGCGAATTATTTCAAGGACGCCTATGCCGTGAACGCTCAGGAACGGGGCTTTATAGAATTCCCCAGAGAGCTTCCGGGCATATTGTCGATGTTCTTCCTGGCGTCGATATCTTTCCTCGGGAACATCCGCAGCGCCATAGTCGCTCAGGCGCTCTGCGTGGTCGGGTTGCTGGTTTTGGGCTTCTCCAGGCCAAGCTTCGGCGTCATGCTGGCCGTCCTTTTCGTTTATTCGTCAGGCGTTCACATGTATATGCCCCTTGGGGACAGCATAGGTCTTTCTTTGGCTAAGAAAAAAGACTTTGGCCGAGCCATGGGTAGGTTCAATAGCGTGAGAATGGCCACGCTCATGATAGCGGGCGTAATTACTTTTTTAGGCTTTAGGACAGGTTTTTTCAGTTTTGACACGCCTGTGACAGTGTTCGTCATAAGCGCGGCGGCTTTCGCGGCCATGCTGGCGCTGCTCGTCGTCCTATACAATTTTGAGCGTTCCGAGCAAAATAAGCGCGAAAACGACAAGTTCATCGTTCGCAAGAAATATATTAGATATTATGTGATTTGCGCGCTTTACGGAGGGCGCAAGCAGATCATGCTGGTCTACAGCCCATGGGTTCTAATAGATTTGCTCGGATTCGGAGCCGACACCATGTCCATATTGGCGGTGATAGGCTCTTTCATAGGCATATTCTTCATGCCGCTGGTGGGCAAATGGATAGACGGGTTCGGGGTTAAAAAGGTCATGATGGCCGAGTCTCTGGCCTTCGTGGCGGTTTACGTGGCGTATGGATTTCTGAGCAAGTGGGTAGCCTCGAACACAGTGACGATAGTCGGCATGGGCATGATCATGGTGTACCTTCTGAACATTGTGGACAAAATGTCCGCTCAGTTCACGATGGTCAGAGCCATATATATGCGTTCTATAGCAATAAAGCCGGAAGATGTGACGCCGTCGCTGTCATTAGGGATGGCGATAGATCATGCGGTGGCTGTCGCAGGATCCTTGGTTTGCGGAAGCATATGGTTCATATGGGGGCCTGAGTACGTGTTTATCCTTGCAGGGATTCTCTCCATAGGCAACCTTCTGACCGCGTGGGGTATAAAACAAGATATCTGACCCTCGCCGCATCAAAACAACTCCGCCTCCAAAACCTGGGCGACCCCGTCCTCGTCGTTGGACGGCGCCACTCGGTCCGCTACGGCCTTCGCCCTCTCCGTGGCGTTGCCCATGGCCACTCCCAGCCCCGCGAACTCTATCATGGTCACGTCGTTGTCATTGTCGCCGAAAGCTATGACCTCGCTCCTGTCCACGCCCATCAGCCCGCACAATATCCCCAGCGCGGCGCCCTTGTTCATCCCCGGCGCCCCTATCTCCAGGTTGAAGCGCAGGGACGAAGTTATCTCCACCAGAGGATTGCCCGCCAGCCGCTCCCGCAGCTCGCCGCGCATCTCCTCACTGGGAAATATCAGGTTCACCACCTCTATCTTGTCCTTCTTGTCCGCGAGAAAGGCCCCCATATCCTCCACGGCAATCCGCGTCCGCCTGTAATAATCCAAAAAATCCGGCGCCACGCCGTAGGCGCCCATATCCCTGTAATAAGAGGCGTCGATGTACGGCTTCCCCCCGTAAAAAAACTCCTTCATGAACCTCGGGTCCGCCAGCGTCCCCTCCAGGCTCGCCATCGCCTCCGCCGACATGCGCAGCTCGTGTATCTTCTCCCCCGATGCATTGTCGATGATGACGGCCCCGTTGGAGCAAATGACGTAACGCGCCCCTTCCATCGCCAATATCTCGTCCGGCAGCGTGGACTGCGCCCGCCCCGTCGCCGGCGCCACCGCCACCCCGGCCTCCATGGCCCGCCGCAGCGCCGCCCTGTTCCGCTCCGAAAGCTCGCCCCCGGAATTCAGCAACGTCCTGTCCAAATCTACCGCTATCAGCTTGTATGCCGCTTTCTTACTCATCCGTTCCCCCCAAACTCAGGCTTATCTGCTCAGGCTCGTCCGTCGCGTCAGGCTCTGCGGACCTCAGCGCGTCCTCAATATCGTCGATCTCAGGCAGCTCCGCGAGGCTCTCAAAACCGAAATAACGCAAAAACCCTGCGGTGGTGCCGTACAATATGGGCTTACCCACCGCGTCCGCGCGCCCTTTTTCCTCAACAAGCTCTTTCTTGGCCAACCCCTCTATTATCCTCTCGCTCTTGACGCCGCGTATCACGTCAATCTCGCCCTTAGTGACAGGCTGTCTGTAAGCGATGATGGCGAGGGTCTCCAACGCCGCCTGGGACAGCCGCTTCTCCTTGACAGGGGTGCATAGCCTCCGCAAATAATCGAAATTCTCGACCCTGGTCACAAACTGGAACGCCCCGCCTATTTCACGCACCGCCAGCCCGCGCCCCGACTCGTCGTACTCCCGCTGTATCTCCTTGAACAACCCGTAAGCCTCATCCGCCCCAAGCCCCACGGCTTCCGCGGCGGTTCGCGCGTCCAGGGGCTCGCCCCATATGAACATCATAGACTCAAAAGCCGACTTGAACTCCCTGTCATTCAGCGTCAAAACTACCTCCCGCCCGCACGGGCCGACGGCGGCCCCCGCCCGCGCCCATCTCCACCACGATTTCCGAAAAACTCCTGCCCTGCCAGACGGACGCCGTCCTGTTCCTGACCATCTCCAACAGCGCCACGAAGGTAAGCGCCTTGTCGTACCTGTCGGCGCCGTCCTCCAGCAACTCCCCGAACTTCAGTCTTTTAGCCCGCCTGGCCGCGAAAACCCCCTTGATGTGGTCTATCTTCTGCTCTGTCGTGGCCCGCTGGCGTTCCACCCGCTCATACCTGCGCCGAACTTCCTCAATGCGCTCCTGCCTGCTGAGGAACATCCTGAAAGCGTGGACGAACTGGCCTATGTCCATCTTCAGATAAACGTCAGGCTCCCCGGTGAAAGGCTGCAAATCCTCCTGGGGCTTCTCGAAAACCAGCATGGCCCACTCCTCCTGCTCCTGGAGCAAGGCGGCCGCGCGCTTGAATTTCTTGTATTCCAGTATCTTCTGCACCAATTCCTTGCGAGGGTCCTCCTCCACGCCGCCGTCAGGCCTGACTCTCGGCAGGAGCATCCTGGATTTCAGCTCAATCAAAACAGCGGCCAAAACCATGAACTCGCCGCTGGATTCCAGATTCCGTGAGGATATTTCAGCCATATATTCTAAATACTGACGGGTAATCTCGGAAATCTGTATGTCATATATATTCATCTCCGCGCTTTCGATAAGATAAACCAACAAATCGAAAGGGCCTTCAAACACTTCCAACCTTACTTTATACGTCATGGCCTTCCTTATTGCTCCGCCGACTTGTTCGACAGAAAAAACTCTCGCCGAAGTGGTTTCAGCGCAACATTTAGCCGTTGGAGCAATGAAACAACAAAACAGCGCGGGTTTGCGCCTACAGATCATTATACTTCAAATCCCGCGATATTCCAAGCGCTTAAAATGTCACATTGGAGCGCATTCGCATTAGAGGATGCTATCTTCCGATGATTTTCCCGGCGGGCAGCGCGGCGCGGGCAAACATATCAAATTGGCAATCGGGCATATCAAATTGGTAATTTGCCCATACCAGTCATTGGAAAAGAGTATCATATCAGTTAGGTACTGATTTTGCGTGTTCCACAAAACGGGTTGAGGAGCAGGGATGTGAGGGCAAGGGAACCAGGGATGGGGTTTGGGCATGGCGATGACGGAGAATGCGGGGAATACGGGGCGCGGCGCGATCTTTGACGAGAACGAACGGGACAGGCAGAAATTCGAGCGGATATACGACATGTACGGCAAATTGTTGCTTTCCATAGCTTGGCAGGTATTGGGCAACGATGAGGCATGTGACGCCTATCAGCGCTGTCTCATCAGGATATACAGGAATATAGGCAAGATAGGCGAAGCATCCGATTTGCGCACAAGAGGCTATGTCTGCAAGATCATGAAAAACGAGGCTATTCGTTCTTATCGGGCGGCGGCGGCGCTACGGGGCAATGAGATATCGTTGGAGGCTATGACGCACGACGAGGCGGATAGGGCTGGGGTTCACGCGCCGGAGCAGTTGCTGTCGGAAGAAATCGCGCACTGTTTCAGCAAATTGAGCCACGAGGACAGAAGGATATTGGCGTTGCGTCATATATCGGGATACTCAAACGCGGATTTGGAAAAGATATTGAACCTGCCGGGAGCGACGGTGAGGCAACGGATATCCAGAGCCAGAAAGCGTTTGGGCGCCATCATGACTGAAGAGGGAATCGCGCCGTGACAGTTCGTCCCGCCTGAGAACCAGGGAGCGGATCGGCAGATACTATCCCCGACGTCCGCCCGACAGTTTTGGGCGGATGGCAGAAGATAAGTATAATCCTGCGAAAAAATCCTCGCAAATCCAGCCTACACTTTAAAGAGGGAACGATATAAGAGAGAAGTTGCCAACATTTACTTGACGTCTGCATTTCCCCCAAACCGATTGACGCCGCCTAAAGGAAATGATAGTATTAATTAACAGTATTTGAAACAAAGGCGTTTCGGGCGTTTCGCTTCGTGGCGCCTTTGTTCGTTTCCCGCGATTCATATCCATGGGGGCCTATCCCCCCGACCGGGGGCGGAGGAGCCCGGCCGCGCCGCGCCTCCCCGTCCCGCGCGTGAAAAAAGAGAAGGAGGAAAAGACTATGGGCAAAAAAATCGAATCGTACCTAATGTCAGTCCTGTCCAGCAGGCTGTACAGCATCGGGCTGGAGATGACCAACGCCCTCATGCGGACCGCCAGGTCCCAGCTGATGAGCGTCTGCCATGACCTTTCCACGGCCATCTGCGACCGCAACGGCGACGTCATATCGCTGGCCGAGAGCATCCCCGTCCATTGCGCCAACATGGGGCTCACCGTCAAGCCCTGCTTCACCCACCCCGACGGCATGAAGCGCGGCGACATGTTCCTGAACAACTCGCCCTACCACGGCAACACCCACCACGCGGACTACACCTACATCGCCCCCGTGTTCTGGGCCGGCGAGCTGATGTTCTTCGCCGTCACCAAGGGGCACCAGGCCGACATAGGCAACTCCATCCCCAGCACCTACCACTCCAACGCCCGCGACCTGTACGAGGAAGGCGCCATAGATTGGCCCTGCGTGAAGATACAGCGGGACTACAGCGACGTGCGGGACATCATCGCCATCGCGAAGGCGCGGATAAGAGTGCCCGAGGTCTGGTACGGCGACCACCTGGCCTGCGTCGGCTCCGCCCGCACGGGGGAGAAGCGGCTCGAAGAGCTTTGCGCGGAATACGGCAACGGGCTGATCAAGGAGTTCTGCGACGCCTATCAGGAATACGGCGCGAGGCGCGTCAAGGACGAAATCGGCAAACTCCCCGCAGGGCATTGGGAATACGACATAAAAAGCGACGCCATCGAGGGCCTGGTCCACGAAATCAAGATACACATCGGCTGCGACATCATCCCTGAGGAAGGACGCATAGTGATAGATTTGAGGGACAATGAGGACTCGCTGGAATGCGGCCTCAACATGTGCGAGGCCACCGTGAGGGGCAGCGCCATCACAGGCGTCCTCAACAGGCTGCCCAACGACGTGCCCAGCAACGAGGGCGCCATGCGGCAGATAGAAGTCCTGATGCGGGACGGCTGCGTCGTGGGGAAGGCGAAGATGCCCTACTCCTCCTCCCTGGCCACCACCAACCTGGCGGACAGGCTGATTTCGGGAGTCCAGGCGCTCATGAACCAGATAACCGACAAGCTGGGCATGGCCGAGGGGGGCGCGGTGCAATGCCCGGCCGTCTCCGTCATATCGGGGAAGGATTGGCGCAGGGGGCGGCAGCCCTTCGTCAACCAGATATTCCTGGGTATGACGGGGGGGCCGGGGGTGAACGGCCACGACGGCTGGGTGACATACCAATACCCCTGCACGGGCGGGGCTCTCAACTGGAATTCCATTGAAATTCTGGAGCAGCAATACCCCGTGCTGATAGTGGAGGAAGAGATACTGCCCGATTCCGTGGGGGCCGGGGCCTTCGACTCCGCCCCCGCCTGCAAGTTCGTCCTGACGCCCAGGGAGGACCCCGTGACCTGCGCCTATTCCTGCGACGGCATAGACAACCCGCCCAGGGGGGCGCTGGGCGGCGGCGACGGGCACAAGGCCGCCGCCTGGAAGTACTCGTTGGCGGAGGGGGAAGCCTCCCGAAGCGATCTGCCGCCCTTCGCCGAGCCTACCATAATGAAGGGGGAGGCCATAGTCTCGGAAAGCTCCAGCGGCGGCGGCTACGGGGACCCGATGGCGCGCGACCCCGAGAAGGTGTGCCACAGAGTCCGCGAGGGCTGGATAACCCCTGAATTCGCCCGAAAGACCTACGGCGTCGCCGTGGACACGAGCGGCGAGGAATACGCGGTCGTCGAGGAGGAGACCCGCGCCCTGCGGGAAGCGGCCAGGCAGGCCGCCAGGCGGGACTGAGGGCCGCGACGGGCGGGGCGCCGTCCCTGGACGGGGCCCTTGCGGTTATTGTCCCGGCGATAGGTTATATTGATAATAATGATGATAATGATTATCGAAGATTGTCGAAAGGAATAAAACGCCATGAAATACGCATGCATAGACGTGGGCGGCACGTTCACCGACGCCGCCATATTGGGCGAGGACGGGGCGGTTTCCGTGTTCAAGTCCCCCACCACGCCCCATGACTACACCGAGGGGATAATAGGGGCGTTGGAGGTGGCGGCCTCCCACTACGGCCAGGGGCTGGACGCCTTCATGAAGGACATCAGCGTGAAGCTGGGGGGCCAGACCACCCACGGCTCCACCATCGCCACCAACGCCATTGTGGAGAAAAAGGCCGGCAAGGTGGGGGTGATCTGCACCAGAGGCTTCAGGGACGTGTTCCTGTTCAGGGAGGGGCCCAACAAGAACCCCTTCGACATGGACGTGGACTTCCCCGAGCCTTACGTGCCGAGATACCTGACCCTCCCCGTCACGGAGAGGCTGGATTCCGAGGGGGGCGTCCAAAAACCCTTGGATGAGGGCGAGGTCAGGCAGGCGGCGCGGCAATTGAAGGCCTACCATGTGGAGGCCGTGTGCGTCTGCTTCCTGTGGTCCACCGTGAACGGCGCCCATGAGCGCAGGGCGGCGGAGATAGTGAAGGAGGAATGGCCCGAGGCGGTGGTCGTCCTGAGCTGCGAGACCAACCCCAGCACCAGGGAGTACAGGCGCTGGGTGTCGGCCGCCATGGACGCGTCCCTGCGCAAGCTGGTGTCCACCTACACGCGGGAGCTAAACAAACGCTTCGCCGAGAAGGGCTATGAGGGCGAGATAGGCATGTTGAACTCCTCGGGGGGCGTCATGAGCACGGCTGAGATAGAGAGGATGCCCCTGTTCTCCATAGACTCGGGGCCCGCCATGGCGCCCGTGGCGGGCAAGGCCTACGCGGCCCTCGACCTTCAGGATCGAAACGCGGTGGTGCTGGACATGGGCGGCACTACCTTTGACGTGAGCTGCGTCATCAAGGGCGGCATTTCCGTCTCGCGGGAGGCTCTGGTGGGCGACGAGACCCCCGGCATTTCCAGGGTCAGCATACACAGCATAGGCGCGGGCGGCGGCAGCATAGCCTGGGTGGACAGCGGGGGCATGATACGCGTGGGGCCCACCAGCGCCGGCTCGGCGCCCGGCCCCGCCTGCTACAACAGGGGCGGCGTCCTGCCGACCGTGACGGACGCGAACCTGGCGCTGGGCTACCTTAACCCCAAGTTCTTCAACAACGGCAGGATGGAGCTGTACCCCGAATTGGCGCGAAAGGCCATAAAGGAGCATGTGGCGGACAAGCTGGACATCGACGTGACCGAGGCCGCCTTCGCCATATGGGCCACCGTCAACGTGAACATGATAGCGGCCATAAAGGACATCACCATCTGGCAGGGCGTTGACCCCAGGAATTACACTATGGTGGCCGGCGGGGGCGCCTGCGGGCTGCACGCCATACCGCTGGCCGAGGGGCTTGAGATGAACAGGCTGCTGATCCCCAGGACGGCCGGTGGGTTGAGCGCGGTGGGCGGCATATTCTCGGACATAGTGGCGGAATACAACGCCAGCTTCCTGGCGACCACGAACCGCTTTGACCTGGCGGGGGCGAACGACGTCTTGCGGGGCCTGCTGGCGAAGGCGAGGGCGTTTCTGGAGAGGAACCACATCGCGGAGGACAAGAGGCGCATCGAGGTGTTCATGGAGGGGCATTACCCATTCCAGGTCTGGGAGCTGTCCGTGGACATCACGGATTTCCTGGGCGACGGCCTTTTGTTGGAGGAGGCGTCCGTGAAGAAGCTGGAGCAGGCTTTCCACGACGAGCATGAGCGCACGTTCACCATCAAGGAGGATTCCTTCGTGGAGTGCGTCTACTGGCGGGTCAAGGCGATAGGCAGGAACGATTATTTGGGCATGATGCCCGAGCAGGAGTTCCAAAGGGAGAACATAGTGGTTGACGCGCGGCGCACCGGCTCCAGGAAGGTGTTTTTCAAGGAGCAAAACGAGACCTACGTGACGCCGGTGTACTCGGGGGCGAACCTGTTCTACGGGGACGTGATCCAGGGGCCCGCCATAATAGAGGAGCCGACCACCACCATAGTGGCGCTGCCGGGCTACACTGTCCAGGTGACCAAGTACGATAACTACCTGATCGAAAATATCAGGGGCAAGTGATGCTCATCCTTTTTTGTTGCTCTCAAAACCGCCGGACGGGTATCACCGCTAACCCGCTTCGGGGCAACATTCAGTCGGCGGGGCAATAGGGGCGGACGCCAGATGAAGCCCGTCGGGCCCGGAAGGGGGGACGGGCCGCTGAGGCGGTGTAAAATAGTTGTGGATGAGGCGGTCGGCTGGGGCTCGGGGGCGCGGCGCCCCGATTCGATCCGAGGGACGGGCGGCCCGCCCCCTTAGCAGGGCGGGCCGCCCGTCCCAA
>JAIRPE010000053.1 GCA_031257175.1 Eubacteriales Family XIII. Incertae Sedis bacterium
TTGGGACGGGCGGCCCGCCCTGCTAAGGGGGCGGGCCGCCCGTCCCTCGGATCGAATCGGGGCGCCGCGCCCCCGAGCCCCAGCCGACCGCCTCATCCACAACTATTTTACACCGCCGAAGATTCTTATACTTATCCTTTAAGTATTAGGGTTACTTCCCTATGAATCATCCGGGCTATATAGAAACGCGCCTCTATTTCGCGCCGCCTAATGGCAGAAGAGATTTATCCGCGTATTCAGGATTGGCCTTTTTTCGTTGCCAGCGTCTGTTTTTCGGTCTTTTCATACACGACTGCTTAAACTTGAGAGGGCTCATGCCTATTTCGGTTTTGAAAAGCCTGCTGAAATATGAACCATCCGTAAAACCTAAGCTTTGAGCTATTTCCGACATGCTAAGATTCGTGTTCGCAATCAGACGTTTTGCTTCCGTGATTATCGCCTTTTTTATAAAGCTACAAGGGCTCATTCCAACGTGAAGCTTTACCTGCTCGTTCAGATAACCCATAGACACGCCCAGTTCGCTCGCATAAAACCTTACAGTTCTTCGCTCAGTAATGTGCTCATTGACCAATTTTTGGAAATTATCTAGCAATGTCGAACTCCTTTGTTCAGGCCAGTATCCCGTTTTTTCGCTTTGGTATATGCGGAAAAGCTGGATAAGAAAAATATTCAAATAGGAGCGCATTACAGAAGCATATTCATGTCCTTTGTTTTTGTATTCTCTGTACATGAGACGGATCAAATCCTCTAATTGACGCTTTTCGCGTTCGTTCAACGTTATCCCGGAACCGCCCATCTCCTGTAATAATTTCAATTCCCAAACCGCGTTGACGCTCAAGGTCGTGTCCAATAAAAACTCTTCATTGAAATATATCAACATGCCGTTGATTCTGCTTACGCCATTCCAGCTATGCACTTGACCTGGGCAAATTAGGAACACTTTGCTAGATATCTCATCATGAGTGGTGTGATCTATCGTGTGTTGGCCATCCCCTTTGTCAACGAACAGGATTTCATAGAATTGATGCCTGTGTGGCTTCGCGGAATCCTCTTCCATGGCGGACAATGATACTGATTCCGTCATTTCGAATGCCAGTCCGTCCTCATTGGCGACAAAGCAGTCATGCAACGGAATAATTTGTCCTGAGGCGGATTTTCTTCTTCTTCCTGATTTCACAGCATGGTTCTCATTAACTATAAGGCGTTTCATAAGTACCCCTTTCATACTTTCGTGCCTATTTTGCGCAGTGATATAAAGCCCGCTTCTCCCGCTCAAACAGTTTTTAAGCGCGACGAATTACACGAACCTAATCACAGACAGCTTTAGGCGTTCATATAAACAACTACTTATTCTTTTCAAAACGTACCGCGCTGGTGCCTGGGGGGCGGCAGCTCCCTAGGCAAAGGCTGTATGTTTGTCGGATATCCCACATCGCCGAACAGAGTTTGTCACACTCATTTCCCCTACCAGCCAAGTTTAATTCGTCCAACAGATATAGTATACCACTTTAATATAGTATTAAACAAGGAGAGCTATATTTTTTTGAATGTTTTCGAAGGAGCGTTCAGGTCGCGCTTAATGCGGCCCTGAACGCATGTGCAGGATAGTGTTGATAAGATACCGCGAAGATTGCGGCGTCGGTTCATTTATACTTAGCCGCCTGAACGACGGCTTCTTCAAGATCAACGGCGCCATTGTATATTGCCTTGCCGCATATGGCGCCATAAAGCCCCATCTTAGCTAATCCTGTGATGTCATTTAACGTGGCGACCCCGCCGCTGGCCACGATATCGCAACCCACGGCTTCCTTCAATTCCGCCAGTTGAGAAAAGTTAGGGCCCGCGAGGGTTCCGTCTCTTGTTATATCAGTGAATATGACGGTTTTCACGCCGATGGCCTCCATGCGCTTCGCAAACTCCAAATAATTCACGTCGCTGTCTTCAACCCATCCCGCGACACGGACTTTAGCTGCGGCGGCGTCTATGCCTACTCCTATCGCGTCACCGAAGGCGTTTACGGCATCTTTGACGAAAGAGGGCTCCCGAAGCGCGGCAGTGCCTAAAACGGCTCTGTCTACACCATTCGAGATATAATATTCCAGTGTTTTCATATCTCTAATACCGCCGCCCAGTTCCACTTTGAGGCCGCTTTCCTTGCATATGAGAGTAAATATGCCCGCATTGGCCATGCGGCCTTCCAAGGCGCCGTCCAGATCAACCATATGCACCCATTCCGCGCCCGCTTTCTTGAAGCGCAACGCCGTTTCTAAAGGATCATCCGCCACCTGTTCGACGGTGTCAAATGCTCCTTTGGTAAGCCTGACACACTTTCCGTCCTTTATGTCAATAGCCGGCAATACTATCATGTAATTCTCCTTTCATTATTTACGCTCTTCATCGTAAACGCACCGCCAATCCTCGCAATTACGGTATAAATTTGTGAACATAGGTCTCAGAGCCCCGGAAAACGCAGGGGAAGCCACTGCTCCATAAGTCTTGTATAACAAGCAGTAGTAAGGGATTTCATCATTGACAATTGAGCGTATTTCTGCAAAAACCTGTCGTCTCTGTTCAGGGAGATTGGCGCCGGAAGCTTTGTCCAATAAAATGTCCAACGTAGGATTGGCATAAGCAACGGGGTTTTCGTATCCCGAATGCAACAACATGCGCAGATCGTAAGTCTCATTAAATCTGCCCGTACCTAAGTATAGATCAAAATTGCCTTCCGACAAAGCCGCCTCATATTCCGCCTGCTCCTTCACATCGGATTCGCAGTTCACGCCTGCCCTGGCGAGCCAACCTTGTATAAGCTTCGCGGCGTCCACGCGTTGAGGGTCATCTCCGTTCACCAATAACTTAAGATTGAAATTAGTCCAATACCCTTCGTTTACACCATCTGTGTAATAGCAATCTAGAAACCCGTCCATGTTCATGTCTTGAAAACCGACTTCAGCCAATAAGCCCTTAGCCCGTTCTATATCCGCCGGAAACAGATCCTGCGCCAGGTTTATGCCTAAAAAGCCTGGGAAATACAGATTCTCGCACGGCATTCCGCTGTTGTAATAACAAGTCTCCCGTAATTCGGTCGTGTCAATGGCGCTTGCTATGGCTTGCCTAGTCGATTTTACTCTTAAAAAAGGATTGCGAAAATTAAATCCCAGCCAAACACATTCATTGGAAGGAAACGATTTCGCGTTGACGCGAGGGTTTCTGTAAATCATGTCCCTATCCCAGCTTTTTGTAACGGCGTAAGAAATCAAGTTTATGTCCAGCATGTTTAAGGCATCCTCGCTGTCGGACATAATCTGGAAAATCAACCGGTTTTCCGGCACATCGCCTCTATAATAAGAATTACCCGTCAATGCCACATGGGAATTGGCGTCAAACTCCGTCACCGCATAAGGGCCTGTCCCCACAGGAACAAAATCCCCTGTAAGTCTTTGCAGGCCGAAAGCGGTCTTGTACAAATGGCGCGGCAAAATGGGAAACGTGAGGCGTTCCAATCCGGCGGCGGTATTCGATTTGAAATAGACAGTGACAACAGACGGGTCTTTTTTATCGACGACGACGCTCTCGATATTTTCCACGTTGCCCGCGTATAAGTGCCCATCGGCGTTCTTGTAGCAATCCACGCTAAATGCCACATCTTGCCCATCGAAAGGTTGCCCGTCCTGCCACAGCACATCTTTTCGTAATTGCAAAGCTAATGCGCTTCCATCTTCCGAATAGCTCCACGTCTCAGCCAAAACCGGCGTTGTCGTCAAGCTTTCGTCCAACGCGAACAGCCCTTCATATACCAGCTTGTTCAAAAAATACACGTCCTCGTCCTTGGAAGCCGCCGGGTTTAGAGAACGAAACCTCTCAAGAGCCAGGAAAATATCGTCGGACACGGCGGCGGGACCGCTCTTCACCTGCGTTTCGCCGCCGCCCAACATAACGGGCAAGCCCTGACCGCAGCCCGCCAGAGACAAAAGAAGCATCGTTGCAACCAGCGTCAACGCCACGGCCATACTGCGCCTAATCATGCTTCCCACCGTTCTGCTTCCCCCTCCAGCAGCATATCCACGCTACGGCGCAGATCGTCAAAAGTGCCTGTGTTGTCAATCACGATTTTAACGCGTTTTCTTTTCTCATCCGAACTCATCTGCGCCTCCATACGCTTACGCACGTCCTCTTCCCGCAACCCGTCTCGACGCACGACTCGTTGTAGGCGCGTCTCGTAATCCGCGTCAACCAACCATACTTCGTCAGTCCTGTCGTCCATGCCCGCTTCAAAAAGCAATGGGGCGCTGAGAAACACCAGACTTGCCCCTGCCAATCGATATTCTTCGGCTTGTTCGGCGGCGACTTTTATAACCATCGAATGAAGCGCCGCGTTAAGCGCCAGACGTTTCGTTTCATCTGAAAACACCTTTTCCGCTACGCGTTTTCTATCAACCGAACCGTCAGGCGACACAACGCCTTCCCCAAACAATCCTACGACAGCTCGAAAGCCTTCTTGCCCTGGCTCCGTCAAACGACGCGCTATCACGTCTGCGTCTATTACGGGAAATCCTTTTTTCGCAAGATAATCCGTGACAGCGCTCTTGCCGCTGCCTATTCCACCCGTTATGCCAACAACTTTCATGCGCCCACCCGTTTTATGTCGATAACACGCCCGCACGCATTGCGCGACGAACGCTTCCTTCTGTGCCTATATTCCCGTTTATCCGCAAAAGAGCCGGAGCTAATCTCATTTCAATTCGTACCAACTGGATCCGCTTTTCAACTCCACGGTCAAAGGCACTGCCAGTTCTATGGCGCTCTCCATGCTTTCTTTCAGCAGTCTTGAAACCAGATCTATTTCATGAAGCCGTGCCTCTATTATCAACTCGTCATGGACTTGAAGGATGAGCTTGGACTCCAGATTCTTAGCTCTAAGCGCGTGATTCACCTTGATCATGGCCAGTTTGATAATATCGGCCGCGCTGCCCTGCACAGGCGTGTTCATAGCCAGCCTTTCCCCCAGCTGCCGCACCGTGTATTGGGAAGCCTTTATTTCAGGTATCCATCGCCTGCGCCCTAAAATAGTGGTCACATAGCCATGCTCCCGGCAAAATCGTATCTGTTCGTCCATGAAATCCCTGACGGCTTTATGCGTCTTGAAATATTCCTCTATGTAAAGCTCTGCTTCTTTGCGGGAGATACCCAACCCCTCGGACAGTCCAAAGCCGCTCATGCCATACACGACTCCGAAATTAACAGCCTTGGCTCTGCTCCTGTGCAAAACGTCAATTTCATCTTCAGCCATACCAAACACGCGAGCCGCCGTTCTTCTGTGGATGTCCGCGCCTTGGCGAAAATCTTCCATTAAAGCGGCGTCCCGTGAAAGATGCGCCAGCACACGCAGCTCTATTTGTGAATAATCCGCGCCTACCAGCACGTGAGAACCTGCGCCGGCGATGAACGCGCGTCGGATTTCCCTGCCCGCCTCCTGTCTCACGGGGATGTTCTGCAAATTCGGCTCTGTGCAACTTATTCTGCCCGTAGCTGTCACCATCTGCTGAAAATGGGCATGAATCCGGTTGTCCGGTCCAATGAGGGGTAACAAACCCTCCACGTATGTGCCATAGAGCTTGGCCAATGTTCTGTATTCCAAAGCCGCGCCGACTATCTCGTGCTTGTCCGCTAGCTTCTCTAAAACATCGGCGCTGGTCGAATATCCTGTCTTAGTCTTTTTGGAAGGCGGCAACCCTAGCTTGTCGAACATCACTGCGCCCAACTGAACGGGAGAATTGATGTTGAATCTTTCTCCGGCCAAAGCGTATATCTTTTCGCTGATGCCGCTTATTCCTCTGGACAATCCGTCTCCCACCCTGCCCAACTCATCTTTATCAACGTAAAAACCCTCAGTCTCCATTGAGGCCAGGACTGCCACAAGAGGCAGTTCGGCTTCTTCGTATAATTCCAGCAAATTCTCGGCCTCAAGTTTTGTCCTTATTATATCTGAAAGAGCTTCGAGCATCAGGCAACGTTCCAGTCCGAATCCGGCTCGCCGGGCGGTCTCGTCCTGAAGCATGTCCAATTGCTCGCCTGCGGCAAAATATTCCCGCTCATCCTTGAACTCCATCTGCATATGTTCTAAAGCCATGACATCCAAGGAATAATCTTTTCTGCTCGGATCGAGCAGGTACTGTCCCAACGCCGTGTCAAAGCCAAGCCTGATATTCGCTCCCAGCCCTGACGATTCCAAGGCGTACATTTCCGGCAGAGCGTTATGCAGTAACGCGCGCCCTTTCATCACTTTAAAGAGTTCTTTTACGAAGGCTTTTTTATCGTCTGTCTCGAGACTCACGTAAAAACAAACATTGCCTAACATAATACTTATTCCGTAAATCAAAGGTTTATTCACGTGATTGTTGTCAGAAAACACGCAAAGCGCATAATCACCTGTTTGCGTGACGGCTTCTTCCAAAGCTTTTATGTCGCCTGCTTCTCTGACGATTCGGCAGACAGCGCGTTTCTTCTTTTCTGCGTATGCCGTCTTTGCTGCAGCAATCCGGGCTTCCGCCCCGACTGCTGCAGCAAGGACGGCAGTCGGGGCGGAAGCCCCGTTGACCACGGGATTATTTCTCATCCTCCCAAGCAAGCTGTTGAACTCCAGTCTCACGTAAAGCGCCACCAACGCGTCCCTGTCAGGTGCGCCCAGTTTGAATTCTTCGAAATCCGTCTCAATAGGCACATTTGTGTCTATTTCGGATAATCTACGGCTGAGTCGCGCCAATCCCGCGTTTTCTTCCAATCTAGACCTGAGCTTGCCTTCTAATTGCTCTAAATGCATCAGAAGATTTTCTACGTTTCCGAATTCACGGATAAGTCTGTTGGCGGTTTTCTCCCCTATTCCCGGAACACCAGGTATATTGTCTGACTTATCGCCCATTAAACCTTTAAAATCGATGAATTCCGTCGGTGAAAAGCCGTACCGTTCGTAAATGGCCGCTTTGTCATATATGTCAAACTCCGTCGTGCCTTTGCGCGTTATAAGCACTTTTGTAGTTTCGGTCGCTAATTGCAGTTCATCCTTGTCGCCGGTTATTATCAGCGGCTCCAGTCCTAGTCCTTCGGCCCTTCGCGCTACGGTGCCAATGATGTCGTCCGCTTCATATCCGTCTATTTCCAGCCGTTTCACGTTCATGGCATCCAGCACGTCTTTTAACAGAGGCAGTTGCATAACCAGCTCTTCCGGCATTTTTTTTCGCCCGGCTTTGTATTCTTTGAATTCTTCGTGACGAAACGTGGGGGTCTTGCGATCAAAAGCCACAACTGCATAACCGGAAGGGTAGTCTTTCATTATTTTTTCAAACATAGTGAGAAAGCCGTATATTCCTTGCGTGTAAACGCCATCCTTGGTAATCATCGGACGTGGTATGCCATAATATGCCCTGTTTATTAAACTATTCCCGTCAATGATAATTATTCTGTTTTTCATATATCACCCCTCGCTTGCGTCAACTGGCGTCTATTGCATGGAATCTATGACATCAGCGAAAAAAACACTGACGCTGAGACTGTCCGTTACGAATTCGAACTCCTGGTTGATGGCGGCGCCATTTTTGTTGACCAACAGCTTTGTCCTGTAGAAGTATTTGCCGCCTTTGAGCTCCGCGTAAATGATCCTGTATTCACAGCCTTCCAGCTTTGCCGCCAGCGCCGCGTCGCACTTTTCTCGGAACAACGCATTATCATACAACCGCGCCGCGCCGCCTGTTGTGGATCCTCTGCTAACGTCGAAGGCGACCGCTCCAGGCGTGGATAGTGCGTGGGAGGATGAGCTGTCCAAACCTTCCGCAGATTTCTGCTTTAATGCTTCGCTTTGATCGGGCGGCATGTCAGCGCCGACAAGCAAGCCGGGCTGAACCTCAAGCGCCCCGGCGGCCGTTTGGCTCGCCTGACTGTTTTGAGGCGAGGCAACCCCCTCGCCCAAAGATGGCGAATCGCTCTGCGCTGTCGGCAACTCTGCCGCCTCTGATGATTTCTTCTCTGGCAACATGGACATAATTTCCGACCACTTTTGGGCGGGAACCGAGACGAGCGTCTTGCCTTCAGCCGCTGAGACCGAGACCGTCGCGTCAGACGAAGGCGACATGGGGTCGTGCAAAAAATACTCATGTGACCTGAGCCCGCTGTTTGACACGGATTCCGAAACGCTGTCGCTATCGTCAGCCGAAGCTCTGACGTCATCGCTCGGCGTTCCGTAACGCTCAGAACGGGCAACGTCGCCCGAAACGGAAGCGTCATTCGCGGTCAGCCTATTTTCAAGGTTATTCATGCCCTCATACTCATCCGGTTTGCGATTGTTTTTCGTGTCCTCTGCCGCAGTTTCGATATCCGAACTGACGTTGTCCGTCGAAAGGGCTCGAGGCGGTTCCTCGACGGAAGCTCCTGAGACAGGAGAGCCTGAGGCAGGAGATACGGAACGCTCAGAATCGCTATTGTCGGCCACTATGGCGCCGCCGTCAGATCTCGCCATGTAGAGCATTTCCTTTTCGTCAATATTGTTGCGCAAATTAAACGAAAACAATCCCACGGCAAACACTGCGGCTGCAGCTGCGAAAGCCCCCAACCTCTTGCGCGTCCGCGCGGCTCTGTGAGCTTTTACCGCAGGTTCCTCTCCGAGCGCCTGTCTGAGCCGATTTTCCAATCCGCTGGGTACATCTCTCTCAGGGACGCCGTTCAGCAAGAATACGATCTCGTTCAATTGCTCATATTCCACCCTGCAGGTCTCGCATTCCTGAATATGTTGCCACACGCTTTCCGATGTCTCAGCGCTCAGCTCCCCGTCTATATAATCCGAAAGCCTCAATACAGCTTCTTCGCAGTTGATTTTACTGCACATGCCTTTCGCGTCCCTCCTTTCTGTAAAAATCTAGGGTTCATACAGAGAACCTTTTAATGCTTAGACGTTTTCTTTGCGTTTTTGTTCCAACCACATCTCCTTCAGGCTGTTACGAGCCCTGTTTATCCTAGATTTAACCGTCCCCAACGGCATTTCCAGTATATCGCTTATTTCTTCATAGCTAAGGTTCCTTATGTCCCTCATGACTATCACCTCCCTATGTACTAATGGCAACCGTTCAACGCATTTGAGCAACTCTTCCGACAATTCCTTGTCGCTCAGGCTCTCCTCGGGCCCGTGGGCTCGCGACACGAGTTCGCCGCCGTAACCTCCGCCTATGTCCTCGTAATACGCCGCGTCTCGACGCAAGGCTCTGCTTCGCTTTCTGAGCATGTCCATGCAAGCGTTCACGGTAATCCTGTACACCCAGGTGTCGAAACGACAATCGCCTTTGAATTCCTTCAGTTTACGGAAAATCTTTATGAAAACCTCCTGCATGACGTCCATGGCGTCGTTTTCATTTCGCATGTATTGGAGCGCCATGTTCCAAGCTTTTTGTTTGCACGACAAAATCAGAGCCTCGAAACTGTGTTCGTCGCCCTTGCTCGCCTTTTCTATGAGATCTTTTATAGTCGCCTCTGTCAATTGTGCCGCCATAGTTATTTGCCGCGCGTTAGGTAACCATAGTATTTAACCACAACAAAACACCAAACACCTGCAAGCGTTCCGACCTTGACAATGCCGACACGACAAGACTCTCGGCAAGCCGATAAACACCGACAGGCATTTCACGAAGTCCAGTTTAAAGTATATCACAGAAGTTAAGAGAGGTAAACTGCGGCTCCCCTCACCCCACGACCCCAATATCCCGCGTCACGACATTCCCGGCCGCTTCCCTGCCCGGCGGCAGCGTCAGGCCGCGCTTCATGAACGCCAGCGTCACGGTTTTGTCGGCCTTCACGGCCACGCCCAGGATTTCCCCCGTGTCGGCCGACACGCCCGAGGGCGCGTCTATGGAGAGAACCTTGGCGGGAGAGCGGTTCATGGCTTCTATCAGCGCCCCGCGCCGCCCTTCTACAGGGCGTGAAAGCCCTATGCCGAAGATGGCGTCGATTATGGCGCTCACGGACGGGTCGTCCAGGACGGCCCGCGCCTCTTCCTCCGAAAGCCCTTCGTGTATAGGCACGCCGCAACGCCTCGCTATGCGCAGTTGGCTCTCCGCGTCAGGTGAGAGCCGCGGCGCCTCGTCCGCCAGGAGTATCTCCGCGCGGGTTCCCGCTTGATGGAGGATGCGCGCCACGGCCATGCCGTCGCCACCGTTGTTCCCCGCGCCGCAGACGCACAGGGTTTGGGAAAGATCGAACACAGGCTCCTTCCCGTTGAGAAGCTCGTCAGCCACGGCCAGCGCCGCCCTTTCCATCAGCACCATGGAGGGTATGCCTATCTCGTTTATAGTGTGTTCGTCGCGGCGCTTCATCTCCGCCGCCGTGATGATTTCCGTCGTCCCCATCTTTTCTCCCCGCAGCCGTGCCGCCCTTTCCCTTGCCTTCGGCGCCGGCTTCGCCCGCGCCCCGCCCGACCGCCGGGCGCCTTCTAGCTCACGACCGTGTCCGCGCCCCTCTCGGCCAGCACCAGCAGGGATTTCAATTGTATTCGCAGATACTTCACGCCGGGCTCGAATTCATATTCCTCCAGGACGCCCGTGGCCTCCACCCAGTCGTCGCGGTTTGGATACGGCTTGTCCCAGGCCACCTCGAAGCCCGCCGTGCTGTCCACGCCGGGGCAGCAGCCGGGGCCGTTCCTGATGACGAAGTAATATGTCTCCCCAGTGTCCTCATCGTTGACCGTCTCCACGAAGCCTTGGTATCTCAATGTTTTCCCCAGATATTCCTCCGCGTTCAGGTATATGTCGTTGGTCTGGGCGATGAACAGCTTTTCCTTGATGTCTATCACTTCCCCCTCATCGGAGGCCTGGACGGCCTGAGCCGCTGAGGCCGCGTCGGGGGATTTCGTCGCCGCGTCGGGCTTTGCCGCCTCCGAAGGCTCCGCAGGCTTCCTCTCTTCTGAAGCGCCCGCCTCGGCGACAGTGACGGCGTCCTGGCCGTCCGACGCGCCGCCGTTGTCGCCGCCTGAGGCCGACCCGCCCTCGGCAAGACCCGCCGCTCCCCCCGAGCCGCCCCCGTCGTTTTCGGAGGCGCTTGAGGAAGCGGCCGCGTCAGGCGCCTCCGTGTTCTTCGCGCCGACAGAGCTAGCCGTTTTAGCGTTTCCGCAGGCCGCAGTCAGAACCGCGCACAGCGCCAGCAGAGCCATGGCGCGGGCGGCTTCAGAAATGATTCCCTTAAAATCCTTTTTTTTCATAGCTCCAAACTCTCCTTCAAAACGCCCGCGAAACTGAATACCAGAAAGGCCACGATGTTCACCGCCACCACGCAGGCTCCGGTGGGAATGGAGAACACGTACGACGCCACGACTCCTAAAAAGAAGCACAGCACCGACACGACGGCGGAGCAGACCACCACTCGGCCAAAGCGTTTGCAGACCCGCATGGACGAGAGGGCGGGGAATATGATGAGGCCGGTTATGAGAAGCGCGCCCATCATGCGCATCCCCAGCACTATGGTGAGGGCCGTGAGCATGGCAATAAGCAGGTTATACCCGTTCGTGTTCACCCCGCTGGCCCGCGCGAAGCCCTCATCAAAGGTAATCGCGAAAATCTTGTTGTAAAACAGCACGAACAGCACGAGAACCATGACGGAAAGTATCACGCTCAATATCACGTCGCTAACCCTCATGGCCAGGATGGAGCCAAACAGGTAGTTGCAGACGTCCGTGTTCATGCCTGTTGACTTGGATATGATTATCACGCCGACGGCCAAAGCCCCCGTGGATATCAGCGCTATGGCCGCGTCGCCCTTGATTTTGCTGCGCTCGCTCAGGCGCAGCAACAGGCAGGCCGCCAGGACTACCACCGGCACGGCGACGGGCAGGGGCGCGGCGTGCAGGGCGGTGGCCAAGGCCAGCGCGAAGAAGGCCACGTGGGAAAGCCCGTCCCCTATCATGGAGTACCGTTTCAGCACCAGGCTCACGCCCAGCAACGCCGCGCAGAGAGACACCAGCAGGCCGACCGCCAGAGCCCTGACCAGGAACACGTATGCGAACATCTCCGACAGCAGCTTTATTGTGTATGAGCCCCCCTCCGACAGCAACTCTATTGCGTGTGAAGGCGACTTCGACAGCAGCAAAAACAATTCAACCAATAGCATCACCTTCTTCACGGCCGCGTCCCGCGACCCGCAGGAAAAGCCTGCCGCCCGTCTCAGTGGCGCGAAACTCCTCTAAAGACCCGTAGAAGGGCTCCGCGCCTCCCAGGTGCAGTATGTGGCTGGCGTGCCTCGCCGCCCCGTGGAGGTCGTGGGAGACCATGACCACGGCCATGCCGCCATCGTTAAGTTCCCGCAGAAGCGCGTAAAGCCCCTCTGCGGCCATCGGGTCCAGGCCCGCCGTCGGCTCGTCCAGAATGAGCATGCGCCTAGCCGCGCAAAGCGCCCTGGCCAGAAGGACGCGGCGCTGCTGGCCGCCTGAAAGCTCCCTGAAGCAACGGTTCCTCAGGTCGTGGACGCCCAGCCGCCTCAACGCGCTCGCTGCCATTTTTTTTTCCTCGCGGTTGTAGAAGGGTCTGAGGCCGCACGTCGGGAGGAAACCCGATAGGACTATCTCCAGCGCCCCTGCGGGGAAATCCTTCTGGGCGGCGGTCTGCTGGGGCAGATAGCCTATGTCCGAGCGGCTGAACCCCTGCGCCATAAACACGCCTCCTGTCCAAGGCTCGATCAAGCGCAAGAGCCCGTTGATCAGCGTCGTCTTGCCGGCCCCGTTCTCTCCCATCACGAACAGGTAGTCGCCCTGGTTTATGGCGAAATCCAGGGCGCTGACCACCGTGACGCCCTCATAGGCGAAGGAAAGCTCGTGGCACTCCATCAGTCGTTCCATTGTTGACCTCCTGGCCGCCGCCCCTTTCCGAGCTTTGCGGCCCGTCTCTCAGGAAAGCCCTTCCCTCAGGCTCTCCACGTTGCGCCCCATGAGGCTAAGGTAGGTCGCGCCGCCTTGCAGATCGTCCCTCGAGACGTTGTGGCAGGCGTGGAGAAGGAGCTTCCGCGCGCCCGTCTCCTCGCAGATGACGTCCGCCATCCTCTGGTTGGAGAATTCCGTGTGGAACACCGCCGGAATCCCCTCGGCCCTTATTTTGTCTATAAGGAACACCACCGTGGCGGCGCTCGCCTCGGTCTCCGTGGCGCAACCCGGGAAGGCGGCGTAATAATCCAGCCCGTAGGCGTCCGCCAGATAGCGGAACGGGAATCTGTCCGCGAAAACCACGGTCTTGCGCCGTCCCTGGCCCACGACCTCGCGAAAGGCGCCGTCAAGCGCTTCCAGTTTTTCTTTATACGCGAGCATGTTTTCCCTGTACGCGGCGGCGTTGCTCGGGTCGGTCTCGCACAACGCTTCCGCGACGGCTTCCGCGATGACGGCGGCGTTCCTCGGCGAAGTCCACACATGCTCGTCGTATTCCTTAAGGCTTTTCTCCGCCGCAGGGGCGGGGCGGCCCCCGGCGCCCGCGCCTTCCCCGTCCTCCATGCCTTCCACGATCTCCTCCTCCACGGCCTCGACGCATTCCAGCATTTTTATGACGCGCATACGGGGCGCTTCTATGGAATCCAGGATATTGCCTATCCATCGGTCTGACTCGCCGCCCACGTAAATGAACAGGCCGCAGTCCTGTATCCTTATTATGTCCTGGGGCGTGGGCTCAAATGAATGGCTCTCCGCGCCAGGAGGCAGCAGCATGACGTTTTCGACCCTGTCCCCGGCGATTTCCCGCACGAAGTCGTAGGAGGGGAACACGGTCGAGACCACGGCGAGCCGCCCTACGTCCCCGCGCGGGCCGCCCGCGCCCTCCCCCGCGCAAGAGGGGACGAGGCACAGCGCCGGCAACAGGCTCAGGGCGGCCAGCATTTTTATTATTATTGAAAAGCGTGTATGTCCGCGATGTTTTCTCAAGAGCGCTCCTTTCGACCAACCCTAATTATACCTTTTTCAGGTGGCTCTGTCAAAGGCGCCCTGCGGCGCGACGTCAAATTTTCCCTTTGTTTTCCATGATATTGCCCCGTGCCTGCCCTACTTCCCCAAATCCACCGTGAACTCGCTTCCCTTCTGTATCTCGCCGCGAATAAGTTTCGCGGCTATCTCCGTCTCTATGTTCTTCTGCAAATACCTCTTTATGGGCCGCGCCCCGTAGACGGGGGAGTACGTCTCCCTGGCTATGTACCGCTTCGTGGCCTCCGTGAACCTGACCCTTATGTCCTGCTCCGCCAGCCGCCTGTCAATATCCCTTATGGCGATGTCGATGATCTTGACTATGTCCTCCTCCGTCAAGGGCGAGAACACCACCGTGTCGTCCACGCGGTTCAGGAACTCCGGCCTGAAGCACGCCTTCAGCTCATCCAGCACCTTCTCCCTCACCTCGTCGCCAATACTGCCGTCGGCGCCGATATGCTCCGTGAGGTAGGGGCTGCCGATGTTGGACGTCATGATGACTATGGTGTTCTTGAAATCCACGGTTCTGCCCTGATTGTCCGTAAGGCGCCCGTCGTCCAGCAATTGCAGGAGGATATTGAACACGTCCGGGTGCGCCTTCTCGATCTCGTCGAACAGCACCACGCTGTAAGGCCGCCTCCGCACCGCCTCGGTAAGCTGTCCGCCCTCGTCGTATCCCACGTAGCCGGGAGGCGCCCCCACCAGCCTGGAGACCGCGTGCTTCTCCATGTACTCCGACATGTCTATGCGGATAAGATTCTTCTCGGAGTCGAACAGCGCCTCGGTCAGCGCCTTCGCCAGCTCGGTCTTCCCCACCCCCGTGGGGCCCAGGAATATGAAGGAGCCCACGGGGCGCCGCTCGTCTTTCAGCCCCGCCCTGGCCCGTAGCACGGCCTCCGACACGGCCTTGACCGCCTCTTCCTGCCCCACCACGCGGCGGCGCAGTATCTCAGGCAGTTTCAGCAGCTTCTCCTTCTCCGACTCCACCAGCCTGCTCACGGGGATGCCCGTCCACTTGGCCACCACCTCGGCGATCTCCTCCTCCGTGACCTCCTCCTTCAGCAGCCTGCCCTCCCCCATGGCCTCGGCCTTCGCCTGCTCTTCCGCCAGCTTCCTCTCCAGCTCAGGCAACGCGCCGTATTTTAATTGCGCCAATTTCTCCAGGTCGTACCTCCGCTCGGCCTCTTCTATCTGCATGCGCACGTCCTCTATCTGCTGCTTCGTGCCCTTGGCCTCGCTGATGACCTTCTTCTCGTTCTCCCATTGCGCCCTCATGCGGCCGTCGGACTCTTTCATCTCGGAAAGCTCCCTCTCGATGTGCCCCAGCCTGGCCAGGGAGGCGGCGTCCTTTTCCTTCCCCAGCGCCTGCTTCTCTATCTCCAGCTGCATGATTTTCCTGGCGGTCTCGTCCAGCTCGGCGGGCAGGCTGTCTATCTCCGTCCTGATTTTCGCCGCCGCCTCGTCCATCAGGTCTATGGCCTTGTCAGGCAGGAAACGGTCGCTTATGTACCGCTCCGACAGGGTGGCGCAGGCGATCAGCGCCCCGTCCGTGATGCGGACCCCGTGATGTATCTCAAAACGCTCTTTCAGCCCGCGCAATATGGATATGGCGTCCTCCACGGTGGGCTGGTCAACTAATATCTTCTGGAAACGCCGCTCCAGCGCCGCGTCCTTCTCAATGTGCTTCCTATACTCGTCCAGGGTGGTGGCCCCTATGCAATGCAGCTCCCCGCGGGCCAGCTTGGGCTTCAGCAGGTTGCCCGCGTCCATGGCCCCCTCGGCCTTCCCCGCGCCCACGATGTTGTGCAGCTCGTCGATGAACAGCAATATCCTGCCCTCAGACTTCTCTATCTCGTTCAGCACGGCCTTCAGCCGTTCCTCGAACTCCCCCCTGTACTTGGCTCCGGCGATGAGGGCGCCCATGTCCAGGGCGTAAATGGTCTTGTCCTTAAGCCCCTCGGGCACGTCGCCGTTCTTTATCCTCTGCGCCAGCCCCTCCACCACGGCGGTCTTGCCCACGCCCGGCTCGCCGATAAGCACGGGGTTGTTTTTGGTGCGCCTCGACAATATCTGTATGGTATGCCTTATTTCGGAGTCTCTCCCGATAACAGGGTCAAGCTTGCCTTCTTTGGCCATCTGCACCAAATCCCTGCCGTACTTGTTCAGGGCGTCGTAATTCCCCTCAGGGTTCTCCCCCGTCACCCTCTGGTTGCCCCTGACCGACGTCAAGGCCCTTAGGAAGGTCTCCTTGTTGACGCCGTGCTTCCTGAGAATCCTGGACGAAGGCGTGTCCCGTTCCTCCAATATGGCCAGATACAGATGCTCCACGCTGACGAACTCGTCCTTGAAGCCAGCCGCGATCTTGTCAGTGGCGGCCAAGACCCTGTTCAGGCGCCCGGCGGTGTACATGTTCTCCCCGGCGCCCTGCACCTTGGGCAGCTTCTCCAATTCCTCCTGAAGCTCCCCCACCATCTCCGCGGGGTTGGCCTCCATGAGGCGCAGCAGCTTGGGTATCAGCCCGTCCTGCTGCATCAGCAGCGCCAGGTGCAAATGCTCGACGTCAATCTGCTGGTGCCCCTCGGATATGGCGATGTTCTGGCATTCCAGTATGGCCGCTCTGGCGTTTTGGGTGTACTTGTCAAAATTCATATCCTTTTTACGCTCCTTCCTCATTTATGCGCGCCGGCGCGCAAGGCCGGGCAATTTTTGCTTTTGTCTTATCATACCACATAATTAGCACTCTAAACAAGAGAGTGCTAATTATGTGGCGGGGGTGGGTTCGCCATGCTGCTTGCCGGGTATTTCGTCCGCGGTTTGTTTACTGTTTAGTCCTTCGAGTTTAAAAATAAAATCAAAAAATTTTTTATGAGAGCCGCTAAACAGGCCGATGCAAAAAAATCTGAAAAAATTCCTGTGACGGGCGGTGGAAAATAGTTGTGGATGAGGCGGTCGGCTGGGGCTCGGGGGCGCGGCGCCCCGATTCGATCCGAGGGACGGGCGGCCCGCCCCCTTAGCAGGGCGGGCCGCCCGTCCCAACCTTGATTTAAGCCGCGGGCGAGTCCCTGAGAAGTGGAAGGGAACCCCCTCGCCATGGTAAAATGTTGTTTGC
>JAIRPE010000133.1 GCA_031257175.1 Eubacteriales Family XIII. Incertae Sedis bacterium
ATAGTGAGGGAGGCGGGGCTGTGGCTTTCCGGCGGCGGCGCCTTCGGCGAGGAGGGGGCCGGGTTCCAGCGGGTGAACATCGCCTGCCCGCGCGCGGTTCTGAAAGAGGCCCTGGAGAGACTCGGGCGGGCGTTCGGGTGAGGGTTCCCCAGAGGATCAGGCTCACAAACTATGCGGCGTCCCATGGGACGCCGCTCTCTCTTTAATGCGTGTTAATGCGTAGACTCCCGCCTCACAGCCCCGTCAGCAACTCCCTGAGCTTCAACACCTCATCCTTCGTGAGGGTCAGCCCCTTGCTCATCTTCTCATGCTCCGGATCCCACTCGCGTATGTCGTACTTCGCCTCGCGACCGTTCCAGCTAACCAAATTCAGTTCTTTCGTCCAACCCTTCGCGCTCTCGGAGAGAACGCCCAACGTTTCCTTGATTTCAAACGTGATTTCTGCCATGCTCCATTTCCGTCCTTTCACTTTATTTCATTCCGATGTCCCAATGTTCCATTTTGCGGCGCGCCCCGCTTCAAACCCCGGCCGCCCGCCGCAGAGTCAGGCGGGGCCGACCGGCTGTTCCAGGCCCAGCCCCTCGTTCATGCTCCCCGTCCTGTAGCCCAGAAGGTCCAGCGCCACATAAGAAAAACCCAGCTTCTTTATCTCCTCGTGGACGGAAACCCGCATGTCGTCCTCCAGCAGCCTACGGATTTCCTCCCCGCCCAGCTCGATGCGGGCCACGTCCCCATGAACCCGCACCCGCACCTGTCGGAAGCCCCTGTTTATCAGCAACTGCTCCGCCTCGTCCACCATTCCCAGCTTCTCCGCGGTAATACTCTCCCCGTAGGGGAATCGGGACGACAAGCAGGCGAAAGACTGCTTGTCCCAAGTCTCCAGACCCAACTCTCTGGAAATCCGCCTTATCTCATCCTTGGCCAGCCCCGCCTCCCGCAACGGGCTTCTCACCCCCAACTCCGCCACGGCCCGCATCCCCGGCCTGTAATCCCCCTCGTCGTCAACGTTGGAGCCCTCGCACACATAGGCCGCGCCCTGTTCCCTGGCCACCTCCCATATCTTGGAGAACAGCTCGCTCTTGCAAAGATAACAGCGGTCGGGGGGGTTTTGGGCGAAGCCCTCTATGTCCAGCTCCTCCGAATCGCGCAGCACGTGCCGTATGCCCTTCTGCTCGCAGAACTTTATGGCTTCGTTCATCTCCCTCTCAGGGAAGGAGCGGGAACGCGCCGTCACCGCCGTCACCCCGTCGCCCAGGACGTCCCTGGCGGCCCGCAGGAGCAAGGTGGAGTCCACCCCGCCCGAAAAAGCCACGGCCACGCTGCCCATGTCAGCGAGTATCGCCTTCAGCCTCTCATACTTCTCCCTCAAAACAGAATCCATCTCCGCTCCCTTCTTTCCCGCCAATCCGCGCTCATGCTTATCCTTTTTATTGCCCCATCGATTATCGGAAGATAGTGTCTACCAACCCGCTTCAAGGTGAAATGCGGGTCAGCGTCACGCGATGACACCGCCGCCCAGCGTCAGCTCCCCGTCGTAAAGAACCAGCGCCTGCCCCGGCGCCGCGGCCCTCTGCGGCTCATCGAACTCCACCGTCAACTCGTCCTCGCCCGTCTGGAACACCGTGGCCGGCATGTCCCTCTGGCTGTAGCGCAGCTTCGCCGTGACCCTTATAGGCGCCTCCAGACGCCCGACCGCTATCAGATTCACGTCCGTCGCCCTGAGCCTGCGGGCGTACAGCCCCTCCTCCGCGCACAACGTCACCCTGTTCGTGGCCGCGTCCTTGCCCGCCACGTAAAGCGGCGAGCCGAACGCCCCGAGGCCCTTGCGCTGGCCCACCGTGTACCTTATAATGCCCTTGTGCCTGCCCAGCCTGGCCCCGTCCGGGCCGACAAAATCGCCTTCGGGATACGGGCGGCCCCTGTATTGCTCTATAAAATCCGCGTATTTGCCGTCAGGCACGAAGCAAATATCCTGACTGTCCTTCTTCCTGGCGTTGCCAAAGCCGTGTTTTTCCGCTATTTCCCTTACTTGGGTTTTTTTGAGATCGCCCAGCGGGAACAGGGTTTTCGCCAATTGCCGCTGGGTCAGCGTGTAAAGCACGTAACTCTGATCCTTCGAGAGGTCAGCGGCCCGTTTCAGCAGATACCTCCCCGAAGCCGCGTCGAAAGCCGTCCTGGCGTAGTGGCCCGTGGCCACGTAATCGAAGCCCATAGCCTCCGCCCTCTCCATCAGCCTGCTGAACTTGACGCGCCTGTTGCAGTCAATGCAAGGGTTCGGCGTCCGTCCCTCCTCATAGGCGCGCACGAAGCGTTCTATGACCCCTGCCCTGAACTCCCCGCTGAAATCAAAGACGTAATGAGGCATCCCCAGCCCCCGCGCCACCCGCCGCGCGTCCTCCGCGTCGGCCAGCGAGCAACAGCTTTGTTCCCGCCCCAGGCCCACGTCCTCGTTCTCGAAGAGCTTCAGCGTCACGCCCACGCATTCCAGCCCTTGCCCCAACGCCAACAGGGCCGCTACCGAGCTGTCCACCCCGCCGCTCATGGCTATGATCGCCTTACCCGCCATGAAGCCTCCTCCTGTCAAAAAACCGCGCCCTCAAACCCCCGCGCCGCCCGTTCGTCGGCCCGCGAAGCCGATGAGGTCCCTGATCACCTCACCCGCTATTATCAGCCCGGCCACCGCCGGCACGAAGGCGTTGCTGGCCGGTATCTGCCTGCGCGTCAGGCAGGTCCGCGTCGTGTCAGGCGGGCAGACGCAATGGTTCCTGCAACTGCCAGCCATGTCCTCCAGGGGCTTCATGGGCGGCTCCTTGGAATAAACCACCTTCAGCGAGTCCACGCCCCGCTCCCGCAGCGCCTTGCGCATGACCCTGGCCATGGGGCAAACGGACGTCTTGTAAATATCCGCCACCTCGAAGGCCGTCGCGTCCATTTTATTGGCCGCGCCCATAGAACTGATGATGGGCGTCCCCGCCGCCTTGGCCCTGAGCGTCAGCTCGATCTTCGCCGTCATGGTGTCCACGGCGTCCACCACGTAGTCATATTGCGACAAGTCCACCTGCCCTGCGGTCTCGGGGGTGTAGAACAGCGTGAAAGCGCCCACCCTCGCCTCGGGATTGATGGCCAGCACGCGCTCCTTCGTGGCCAGCGCCTTGTATTCGCCCACGGTCGCATGGGTGGCAATCAACTGGCGGTTCAGGTTGGTCAGGCAGACGCGGTCGTCGTCGAACAAATCCAGCGCCCCCACGCCCGAACGGGCCAGCGCCTCCACGCAATAGCCCCCCACGCCGCCAACGCCGAACACCGCCACCTTGGCGGCGAAAATCTTGTCCATGTTGGCGGCGCCCAACAGCAACTCGGTTCTCGAGAATTGGTTCAGCACCTTCTTAACCCCTCTATCAGCCTGGCCATGTCCTCAGGCAACGGCGCCTCCACGTCCATTGGCTCCCCCGTGCGCGGGTTCCTGAAGCTGAGGCGCGCCGCGTGCAGCGCCTGCCGCTCTATGAGCCAGGGCGCCGGCCTGCCGTAAAGAGAGTCCCCCACCACCGGATGCCCGATATGAGCCAAATGCACCCTTATCTGGTGCGTCCTCCCTGTCTCCAGGGCCAGCTCCAGCAAGGAAAACCCCCTCGCCGCCCGCGCGCCCGCCCCGACCGTCGGTCTAAACCGCTCCGCCAGCCGATAGCGCGTGGCCGAGGGAAAACCGTCCTCCCTGACCGCCCGTCTCACCGCGCCTTCCCGTTCCAAGGCTATGGGCAGATCTATCACGCCCTCTTCCTCTTCCACCAAGCCCTCCACGACGGCCAGGTACGTCTTGGCGACGGCGCCCGCCTCGGCCTGCCTGAAAAAGTCGTCCTGGCAGAAGGCGTTCTTGCCGATGACCAGCACGCCCGTGGTGTCCATGTCCAGCCTGTTGACAAAGCGTATCTTGAACAGCGCCCCCGTGTCCAGCATGTGCCTCATGACCCCGTTGGCGACGGTGTGGGCGGGATGGCCTTTAGTGGGATGCACCACCAGCCCCGCCTGCTTGTTCAGTATGAGGAAGTCCTCGTCCTCATGGATTATCTCTATGGGGATAGGCTCCGGCTCGAAGCTGCTCGCCTCCTCCGGGAACGCCACCCCCAGCAGGTCTCCCGGACTGCCCTTGGCGTTCATCCTGACGGGGCCGCCGTTCAGCGTCACCCCCTCGCCGTTTTTCAGCTTGCGCAGGAGCCGCGACGACAGGTTGAGCCTGCGCCGCAGTATTTCCCTGACTTTATGTATCTCGTCGCCCTCTTTCATGACGTATTTTAAGTCCACGCGATCCATCCTGTGTTTTATTGGCGGCTGCCGCCCGCATTTTGCGGCGCACCCGCATCTGGGCTCATTGCAAAGCCCGCGCGAATTCCGAAGCTTCCGGCTCTCCCAGCTTTAGCGAAAGCACCTTCGTGATCCCCTCCTCGGGCATCGTCACCCCGTACAAAGCGTCCGCGTACTCCATCGTCGCTTTCTGGTGCGTCACGAGAGTGAACTGAGTTTCTTTGAAATTTCGCAGGTACTCGGCGAATCGATTTATATTGCTGTCGTCCAAGGCGGCCTCCACCTCATCCAGTATGCAGAACGGCGTGGGTTTCGCCCTAAGTATGGAAAACATCAGCGCTATGGCGGTCATAGTCTTTTCGCCTCCCGACAGCAAGTTCATGTTCTGCAGCTTTTTCCCCGGCGGCTGCGCATTGATCTCAATATCGCATTCCAGCGGGTTAGCCTCGTCCACTAGCCGCAGCTCGCCCTTTCCTCCGCCGAAAAGCAGGCTGAAGGTTTCGCTGAAGTTCGCCTCGACTTTTTCAAAGCTTTTTTTGAAGCTTTCCGTGATATTTTTATCCGTGTCTTCTATAATCCGCTTGAGCGAACCTATTGCGGACAGGATATCCGCCCTTTGCGACGTCAGCAGCTCATGCCTTTCGCTGACGGTCTCGTACTCCTTGATGGCGCCCACATTGACCTCGCCCAATTCTTTCAATCTGTTCTTTATTTCCCTGCTCTCCCTGACCGCTGAGTTCATGACGAACTCCTTCTTCTTGAACTCAGCGGCTTGGATATACGACAGCTCGAATTCCGCCCACAGCCTGTCTTTCATCGAATCCAGGAGGGCGTCGTTCTTCGCCTTTCGTATTTCCGTCTCATATTTTCTGCTTTGCTCGCCCTCCAGTTTGGCCTTTATCTCCGTCCTTAACTTCCCCTGTTCGTCGGCCATGCGCGCCAGCTTGCTCTTGTTCTCTTGGATAATGCTCAGTTCTATCTCCAGAGAGCGCTTTTCTTTTTCTTTTTCGGCCAGCAAGGCTTCCAGATCGACGTCGCCGGACAGCAGCTCGCTCTCCATAGCTAGCGCCGACGCCAGCTCGTTGTCACGGCTTTCCTTGTCCCGCATGATTTCCGCTATGCTTTCTCTTACGCGTTCCAACATTCGGTCGCCGCTTTGTTTCTCGCTCTCGGCGGCGGCGGTTTCCATCCTTATGGCAGTCACTTCCTCGCTGAACCTGTCAGCCGTCGCTTTTTCGAGGTCGTATCTGCCCATCATCTCGTCTAAGGCCGTTTCCGCCTCCATTTCCGCCTTTTGCGCCTCTCTTATGCCGCTCTCCAGCGTTTCGGCCGACTCGACGGAACGCGCCTGCTCCTTGGCTATCCCCTCTATCTCAGCCTCCCATCTCGTCATGCGGGTTGAGATTTCCCCCATTTTGGCCTTGAGATTTGCCACGTCTCTTTCAATAGCCGCTCTAAGCGCCTCGTTTTCCCTGATGCGCAGATCCGCGCTCTGCATGTCGGCCAGATTGGCGGACTTGGATTCTTGGGCCTCCGTCAACTCGTCATTTATCGCGGCTCTTTCTTCTTCTAGGATTTTCAGGGTTTTCGCAAGTTCGACGATCTCTCTCCTTCGTTCCAGAAGATTTGCGGACTTGTTCCTATGTGCGCCTCCCGTCATCGCGCCTGCGCTGTTTATCACGTCGCCTTCCAGAGTGACGAAGCGAATCCCCCGCGCTTTTTTTGACATATTGACGGCGTTGTCAAGGGTATCCGCTATCAGCACCCTGCCCAGCAGATACTCGAACACCGGTCTAAGCTCGGGGCGGAACTTAATCCTGTCTACGGCGTAGCCCAAGCTGCCTTTCGCGGAGCAGAGCCCTTCGTCTCTATGGCCTCTTGATGTTTTGAGGTCTCTAAGAGGCAAAAATGTCAGCCTTCCGGCCCTTCTTTTTTTCAGAAAATCTATAGCCATTCTGGCGCACGCCTCGTCTTCGCATATGATGTTCTGCGTGGCTGGCCCTAATGCCGTCTCCAGTGCCAGCTCGAAGCCTTTAGGCGTCTCCATTAGCTCGGCGGCCACGCCAAGCAGCCCTGTTATGCCCGACTTCATAACCTCCCGCACTCCCTGGTTATAGCCTTCGTAATTGCTCTCCATCTCCTCGATGGTTCTCTTCCTTGCCGACAACTGCTCTATCAGCAGACGCTTCTGCTGCGCGGAGCCTGAAAGCTCGTCCGCCCGCGCGGAAGCCGCCGCATACGCGGTTTCCGCCCTTTTATACGCCTCCGTCAGCCTCTCGTTTTCATTTCGTGCCGCTTCCTCCCTCTCGGAAGCTTCTTCGATGTCCGTCTTAGTCCCATGCGCGTCCTGAGAAGCAGATTCCATCTCTCCGCGCAGCTGTTCCACGCGTCTGTCCATGGCCGCCCTCATGCCGAGCGCCCCCGAAAGCTCGCTTTCTTTAGCCGCTATGTCTCTGTGCATTTCAAAAACGCGTAGTTTTTTCTCGTCTATTTCCTTGGCCAACAGTCCCAGCATCTCCGCCTGACGCGCCATTTTTCCCGCGCTTTCCTCGTACCTGCTTCGGATTTCGCGCAACCTTCCGTCGGCGAGCGTTGCCGCCGACTCCAACTCGCCCAAGCCGGCCTTTTCTTTCGCCAGCCTGGCCGAAAGCATCTCCGACTCTTCCTGGAGCCTCTTCTTGTCGCGCTCGAAGGTCAGTTTTCTCTCCTCGTTCAGTCTGACCTTGCCTGCGATCTCGTTCGTCCGGCTAACATTTTCCATCAACCGCGCCCTGGCGTCCTCGGCCTTGGCGTCGAGCGTCTCGTTTTTGCTCCGTGCGGCGGCCGCTTCAGCGTCCAACGCGACTTCCTCTTCCCTCATCTCCTGAATACGTGATTCGGCTTCTATAAGATCATCCTTGATGTATTCATTTTTAATCTGCAGATTTTCTATGTTTTTCAGCGTTATGTTAATCTCAAGCTCTTTATATCGCTCCCGCAAGGTCAGATATTCGGCGGCCTTCCTGCTGTCCTCCTTCAAACCGTCTATGCGCGACTCTATTTCGTCGATGATGTCGTCCACCCTGCTGAGATTCAGTCCGGCGGTTTCCAGTTTTCTCTCCGATTCGGCTTTTCTGGCTTTGTATCTGGTGACGCCTGCGGCTTCTTCGAACAGTTCGCGTCGATTTTCAGATCTGCTGTTCACTATTTCCGATATTCTGCCCTGACTTATGATAGAATAGCCGTCCACGCCTATGCCCGTGTCCATGATGAGTTCCCTTATGTCCTTGAGTCGGCATGACGTGCCATTAATCGAATACTCGCTTTCGCCGGAGCGGTACATTCGGCGCCTTATGGCCACCTCTGAAAAGTCGATAGGCAGTATGGCGGCGGAATTGTCTATGACAAGGGTCACTTCCGCCATGCCTTTGGGCTTTCTGGTGGCAGTGCCGGAAAAAATCACTTCCTCCATTTTTCCGCCGCGAAGCGCCTTGGGGCTTTGCTCTCCCAACACCCAACGTATGGCGTCCGAGATATTGCTCTTACCGCTGCCGTTCGGGCCGACTATGCAGGTAATCCCCTCTTGGAATTCTATTGTGACAGGTTCCGCAAAGGATTTGAAACCTTGAAGCTCTATCTTTTTGAAATACACCTATCCTGACCCTTTCACGCGCCTTAGTCCGGCCTGCGGGGCCGCCGCCGCGCTACATCATGCTTTCTAGCGCGTTCCGGGCGGCGCTCTGCTCCGCCTGTTTTTTGCTTTTTCCTGTTCCGAAACCGATCCTCACGCCCTGGCTGTAGGCGCTGACGTGGAAGACTTTGTCGTGGTCGGGGCCTTCCTCTTTTTCGACCTTGTAGTTTATGCTGACATGCCCCCCGGCCTGAACCGTCTCCTGGAGTTTTGATTTATAGTCGTCCTCCGCCAAGCCCGCGACGGCCTCGTCGATCACGGGCGCAAAGGCCCGCATCACGAACTCTTCCGCCGCTTCCCTGCCTCCGTCCAAGAATATCGCCCCGATAACAGCTTCCATGGCGTCCGCCACCACGGAGGGCCTTTTGCGCCCACCGCTCCCTTCCTCGCCCCTGCCAAGATTCAGAAAATCCCCCAGCGCGAATACGGTCGCGCAACGGAACAACGATTTTTCGCAAACGACCCGCGCCCTGAGCTTCGTGAGATCCCCTTCCTCCATAAACGGCAACCTGTTGTACAGTTCCGAACTCACAAAGCCTTCCAGCATGGCGTCGCCGAGAAATTCCAGCCTTTCGTTGCTGTCATATTTCGTGAGGCCCTTCTCGTTCACATAGGAACTGTGGCTCAAGGCCTGCTCCAGCAACGCCTCATTTCTGAATCGGTATCCTAGCCGTTCGGAAAGAATGTTATTGTTCATGCCGTACCGCCCCGCGAGCAAACGCGTCAGTCCTGTGAGTCTATGGCCACCGCTTCCATCTCCAAGACCGTGTTTTCAATACACTGCACCACTTCGTTTTCTATATACGGGATCGACTTGATGATGGCGTTTTTGACCGCGTTCGCGTTCGACGAACCGTGCATTTTCACTAACGCCCCTTTGACCCCCAATATAGGGGCGCCGCCGTATTCGGAATAGTCGAACGTGTCCCTAAGCCCTCTTATTTTGCCCGCCAGCAGTAAGGCGCCCAGCTTCGAGACCGCGCCTTCGGTGAATTTGCTCTTTATCTGCTGGAACAGCGCCCCAGCCAGCCCCTCGGTCAGCTTCAGTATGACGTTGCCCACATAGCCGTCGCACACGAGAACGTCGGCGACCCCTATAGGCAGGTCTCTGGCCTCTATATTGCCTATAAAATTTATGTTCCCGTATTCGTCCCTGCTCTTGCACAGCAACTCGTAAGCCGCCTTCAAGACCGTCGTGCCCTTGTTCTCTTCAGTGCCCATGTTTATGAGGGCCACCCTGGGGTTTCTGACGCCGATCACCTTTTCCATGTATATGGAACCCATGGTGGCGAACTCCAGAAGGTTGTTCGGCTTGCATTCTGAATTAGCGCCGGAATCCGCCAAAAGCGCCACGCCTCCCGTGAATATGGGGTAGGTGGTAGCTATCGCCGGTCTGTCTATGCCTTGTATCCTCCCCAGGATAAATAGGCCCCCCGCCATCAGCGCTCCTGTGTTGCCGGCGGAAATGAACACGTCACCTTCGTTGTTCTTGAGCATGTTGAGGCCCACGACCATAGATGAGCGCGTTTTAGTCCTCACGGCTTTCACGGGCGCCTCATGCCCTGAGATCACTTCGTCCGCGTGGACGGCCTCTATGCTTTGGCCGCTGTATCCCCTCGCCGCGAGCCCTTTCTTTATCAGCGCCTCATCGCCTACTATAAATATTTTGCAAGGGATGGCCCCCGCCGCCTGCACAGCGCCTTCTATAATAGCGTCAGGGGCGTTATCTCCTCCCATGCCGTCAAGTATCACTCTCCTGTTATCCAACTTCTCTCCTTATGCCTCTGCGTCAGTCAAGCTCCGTCCGGGAACCGCCTCTCCACGATTTTCCGTCGGTCGCGCCGCCTCCGCTTCATCGTCTGTTCAACTTTTTCAGGCGGGCGCGGTACCTGTACCTCGCGAGCCTTCTCTCGTCCTCGATCTCCAGATCTTTTTCGCCCGCGAGCGACTCCATGTGATGGGTGAACTCGTGGCGCAGAGTCTTCCTAAGCTCGTCTTTAAGGGCTTCCCTCGGAAGATGTCCGTACAGTGCCTCGTATGAGCCATAGTAAATCACTATGTAGCGGCCCATGCTGTAGCTGTTGTGGTATTCCCCCAGAACGAACAGATCGTCGTTGATGGCCTCGTTGCTGATTTTTCGCTCGGGCAACAGCAATATGCCGCCGTTCAGTTCCTTGTAAAATTCTTCCGGCAGCTCATACGCCAAATCGTCCAATATGTCCTGCACCTCATCGATATCAAGCAATTTTTGATCCTTTCCTCCCCTCCGGCCCTCAATCCAGCACCGCCCCGGTGTTAGCCGACGTCACCAGCCTGGCGTATCTGGCCAGATACCCGGAACTAACTTTCGGCTCCAGCGGCACGAACTCCGCCCGGCGCCTCGCTATCTCATCCTCCGTCAGATCTACCGACAAGCTGCGGCCCGGAATGTCTATACGCACCATGTCGCCGTCCCTGAGCAACCCTATCAGCCCTCCCGCCATGGCCTCCGGCGAGATATGGCCTATGGACGCGCCCCTGGAGGCGCCTGAAAAACGTCCGTCCGTCAGAAGAGCCACGTCCTTGTCCATGCCCATGCCCGCGATGGAGGACGTGGGGGACAGCATCTCCCTCATGCCCGGCCCGCCCTTAGGCCCCTCGTAACGGATGACTATGACGTCTCCCTTCTTGATCCTTTTGCCCCAAATAGCCGCTGACGCTTCCTCCTCGGAGTTAAAAACCACCGCCGGGCCCGAATGCCTGAGCATCTCCTCCGCCACCGCCGACTCCTTGACCACGGCCCCGTCCGGCGCCAGATTCCCGCGCAGGATGGCCAGCCCGCCTCTGTCCCGATAAGGCGCCTCCAGCCTGCGGATGACCGTCTCGTCCAAAATCCTCGCGTCCTTCACGTTCTCGCCCGCCGTCTTGCCCGTCACCGTCACGCAATCCTCGTTTATCAGGCCGCGCCGCGCCAACTCGCCCATAAGCGCCGGTATGCCGCCCGCCCTGTGCAAATCCTCCATGTGATGGCTGCCGCTGGGGCTTATCTTCACCAGATAAGGCGTGTTCTCGCTGAGCCGGTCGAAAATATCCAATTCCAGCTTTATCCCCGCCTCGTGGGCGACGGCCGGCAAATGCAGAACCGTGTTGGTGGAGCCGGCCATGGCCATGTCCACGGCGATGGCGTTCTCGAAAGCCTTCATGGTCATGACGTCCCTGGGCCGGACGCCCCGCCTGAGCAGCTCCATGACCATCACGCCCGCCATCTTGGCCAGCCTCACGCGCTCGCCGCTGTCGCAAAGCGCCGTGCCGTTGTAAGGCAGCCCCATGCCCAGCGCCTCGGTCAGGCAGTTCATGCTGTTGGCCGTGAACAGCCCGGAGCATGAGCCGCAGCCGGGGCAGGCGTTCTCGGCCACCCGCTCCAGCGCCCCCTCGTCGCCGCCGCCGTCTTTATAGGCGCCTATCCGCTCCATCACGCTGTTGAAATCCAAAACCCCCCCGTCCAAAAATCCGGCGCGCATGGGCCCGCCGCTGACGACCACGGAGGGTATGTTCAGCCTGGCCGCCGCCATGAGCATCCCAGGAACTATTTTGTCGCAATTCGGGATAAGCACCAGGCCGTCGAACTGATGGGCCACGGCCATGGCCTCGATGGAGTCGCAAATCAACTCCCTGCTGGCCAATGGGAACCTCATGCCCTCATGGCCCATGGCGATGCCGTCGCATATGCCAATGGAAGGGAACTCCAGCGGCGTCCCGCCGGCCATCAATACGCCCTTCTTCGCCGCCTCCGCTATGCGATCCAGCAGCAAATGCCCTGGGATCACCTCGTTCTGAGAGTTAACAATGCCTATGAGCGGCCTCTCCATTTCGTCCTTGACCATGCCCATGCCATAAAACAAAGACCGCACGGCCGCCCCTGACGGCCCGAGCTTTATCCTGTCGCTATTGTTCATACATAACCTCCTTATGGGGACTTCCAGGGGGATTTCTGAAAATCTGCCGTTTTGCGCCCGCCAGAGGTATTTTCCGTCAGGCATGGCGGGGGTTTTTAGAAGCACCCCTAAGACAATTATATCAGAAAATCCCAAAAGCGGCGATAGGCATTTTGCGGGCGGCCCCAGGCCGTCCTTCAAAATCCAAGAACTGTTTCACGCCGCCTTTGTCGCGCCGCCGTAGCCTCGGCAGGTACAACACCAGGTACAACACCACGCTGCTGCACGTCGGTAGGCAAACGGCCATTGCCGTTCAACGAATAATTTCCGTCCGACATGAAAAACCCCCTGAAAACGTTGAATTTCCAAGGGATTTATCTGGTACACCCAACACGATTCGAACGTGCGGCCTTCAGAGTCGGAGTCTGACGCTCTATCCAGCTGAGCTATGGGTGCGCGTAAAAAAGCTGTAAGGCGGACGAAAAAAAGCTTCCCCTGTGCCCGAACGCCGGCAGAAATCGCCAAGCTCGCGCAAATGTCCACCCTTATTATATTATTTGCAAATCACCTTTAAGTCAAGAGGAACTTTTTTTGTTTGCGCCGGAACACCCGCCCCCATCACATCTCCCAGCTCCCCAAATAACGCTCCTGCTCCTCCGTCAGCCTGTCTATCCGCAGCCCCCACGCCGCCAGGCGTCTGCGGGCTATGAGGCCGTCTATGGCCGCGGACACGTCTATCACCTTGTTCTCCAGAGAGCCCCTGTTCTCCAGCACGTGCAGCGCCGACAGGAACTGGGCCGCGAAGCTCATGTCCATGATTTCGGCGGGGTGCCCGTTGGAGGCGGCTATGTTTACCAGCCTGCCCTCCGCCAGTATGTAGATCAGCCTGCCGCCGGGCAGCCTGTACGCCACTATGTTGTCCCTGGCCTCCCATTTCTCCTCGGCCAGCGCCTCCACGCCCGCCATGTCTATCTCCACGTTGAAATGCCCCGCGTTGGCCAGAACCGCCCCGTCCTTCATGGCCAGCGCGTGGGACGCGGTGATGGTGTCCTTGCAGCCTGTGGCCGTCACGAAGAAATCGCCCAGAGGCGCGGCCTCGTCCATGGGCGCCACCGCGAACCCGTCCATGCGGGCCTCGATGGCCTTCACAGGGTCTATCTCAGTCACTATGACCGAGGCCCCCAGCGCCGCCGCCCTCATGGCTATGCCTCTGGAACACCAGCCGTAGCCGGCCACCACCACCGTCTTGGAGGCTATGATCAGGTTCGTGTTGTGCATGATGCTGTCCCAGACCGACTGCCCCGTGCCGTAGCGGTTGTCGAAGAGATGCTTGCATTTCGCGTCGTTCACGGCCACCATGGGGAACGCCAGGACGCCCTCCCTCTCCATGGCCTTCAGCCTCATCACGCCCGTGGTGGTCTCCTCGCAGCCGCCCCAGACTTCCGACGCCAAATCCCGCCGCTTGCCGTGGAGCAGGCCCGCCAAATCCCCGCCGTCGTCTATGATGATGTTCGCCTTGTGTTCCAGCGCCATCTCCAAATGCCGCCCGTAATCCTCCTGGCCGACGCCGTGGACGGCAAAGACCTTCATGCCTGCGGCGGCCAGCGCGGCGGCCACGTCGTCCTGGGTGGAGAGGACGTTGCTCCCCGTCACGGACATCTCCGCGCCCGCCGCGGCCAGGACTTCGCAGAGGTAGGCGGTTTTCGCCTCCAGATGCACCGACAGGGATATTTTCACGTTTTTAAAGGGCTTTTCTTCTGAGTATTGCGCCTCCAGGCCGTTGAGCAGGGGCATGTGGCGTTTCGCCCAGTCTATCTTCCTGCGCCCCGAAGGGGCCATGCCTATGTCGCGTATGTGATAATCCACGCTCATTCCGTTCCTCCCACGGGGCGGCGCCCCGAACCCCCGCGACGGCCCGGCGTCAGGCCCCTCGCGCGTTTCCTTCCGCTAACCTCGCGTCTCCTCGAACAGCTTGTCGGAGCCTATGATGAAAAGCTCCAACAATTCCAAATCTTTTATCCATTCAAAGGGAATCTCAGGCGCCCCGTGGAATGTCCCCGTGATGTTGCCGCAAATCGTCGCCAGACTCAGGTTGTTCCCTTCAAAGTCCTTGGCGAAGCCGACAGTCTCCCTTATGCCTCCCTTGAACCGCAGCACGCAGTAGGTGGCCAGCGCCACCAGCTCGTCCCCCGTGAATCCCCTCCCCAGCAGGGCGACCGCCGACTCGGGGGCCACGTCCGACCCGGCCAGGTCCTCGGCCTTTTCCAGCAACCCCAGGCAACCCTCCGCGCCCGAAAGGCCCGCGAGGCGGCCTCTCGCCTCCGCGACCGCCGCTTCCAGGCTCATCCCCTGCAGGGTCAGCGCCACCAGCGCGGCCAGGTAGCCCGCGGGGGCTATGCCTCCCATGTGGCCGTGGGTCAAGGCGGCGGACTCGCAACCCACGCGAAACGCCGCGTCCGCGTCCTCCGCGAAGCACATGCCCACGGGGGCGACGCGCATCACGCCGCCGCAGCCCTTGCTGTTGTTGATTCGGTTTTTGAGCGTGCCGTATTTATTGTGCAGGCTCCCCTCCAGAGCTTTCAGACTGGTCATGCCCTCGCCCCTGCGGGCGAAGAGTGCGTCCCACTTGAGGATGTCCCCGTCCAGTATGAAGGCGTAGGACTTGTCCGCCAGGCTACCCGTCTGGGTGTAGTACCATTTTTGGTATGAATAGAAGAGGCAGGGCACGTAGGCGTAGACCCCTTTCCTCTTCGCCTTCTCCTTGGCCCATATCAGGCCGTCCACAGTGAAGGACGCCATCTGCGTGTTGTCCGAGATAAGGTCCAGCCCCCCCAGGCGCGTGTTATACGCCTGGGCGTCTGCGGCCGCGCCTCCTAAAAACGCCCCTCTGAAATGCGTCTTGTCAATCTTCATGCTTCCTCACCACGTCCGCGCGGGGATTCGCTCCCCGCGCGGGCACGCGCGAGCTTCGCGCCCCGCGTCCTCTAAACGGCGCCCCCGACGTCGGCCTGTCCTGTCCCGTCCCGCGCCGACCTGCCGCAGGCGCCCTACTCCACCGTCACCGACTTGGCCAAGTTCTTGGGCTTGTCTATGTCGCAGCCCCGCAGCTTCGCGATATGGTAGGCCAAAAGCTGCAGGGGCAGAACCGCCAGCAGCGGCGCCACCTCGTCCGCGCAGTCGGGGACGTATATGGTCTCGTCGGCGCTCCTGTCCAGATAGCCGCTTTCCTGCTTGCGGTACGGCTCACCCTTCCCGTGACGGCTTCTGCGGAAGAGTTTCACGTCGTCCTCGGCGGCCTGCTTCGCCAGCCCTATGACCTTGGCGCCCCTGGCCTTGACCTCCTGGATGTTAGACAGCATCTTATCGAAGAGCCTGTCCTGGGTCGCCAGGGCGAAAACCAGGGAGCCCTGCTCTATGAGCGCTATGGTGCCGTGCTTCAATTCCCCGGCGGCGATGGCGAAGGAATTGATGTAGCTCACTTCCTTAAGCTTCAGCGAACCTTCCAGCGCCACGTGGGCGTCCATGCCCCGCCCTATGAAGAACACGCTTTCGTTCTTGTATATGCTCTTGGCCAGGTCGCGGATTTCCCCCTCCGACTCCAGCACGGCCCTCATTTTATCGGGAATCCCCTTAAGCTCCGCCACGACCCTGCCGTATTCCTCGTCGCCCATTCGCCCCAGCCGCCTGGCCATGTAGAGGGCGATCAGGTACATGCACAGCAATTGGGTCGTGTAGGCTTTGGTGGAGGCCACGGCTATCTCAGGCCCGGCCCAGGTGTAGAACACGTCGTCGGACTCCCTGGCCACGGAGCTGCCCACCACGTTCACCACGCTTAAGACCCTCGCGCCCTTGCGTTTGGCCTCCCGCAGGGCTTCCAAGGTGTCCAGGGTCTCCCCTGACTGGCTTATGCAGATGAACAGCGTCTTTTCGTTCACGCAGGGGTCTCTGTAGCGGAATTCCGAGGCTATGTCCGTCTCCACGGGCAGCCCCGCGAAGCCCTCTATGAGCCGCTTGCCCACCAGCCCCGCGTGGTAGGCCGTGCCGCAGGCCACGATGTACACCCTGTCTATTGCCAGAAGATCCTCCCGAGTGAGGGAAATGCCGTCCAGCTTTATCTCGTCCCCCTTGCCCAGCCGCCTGTCCAGCGTCTCGAACACCCCCTTGGGCTGCTCGTGTATCTCTTTCAGCATGAAGTGGTCGTAGCCTTCCTTCTCGGCCGCGTCCGCGTCCCAGTTAACGTGGAACACGTCGCGCTTCACCTCGCGCCTGTTCCCGTCGTATATGGTGACGCCGCTCCTGGTGATGAGCGCCGTCTCGTTGTTCTCGATGAGGTAAATAGTCCTCACGTATTTCAGCAGCGCCGGTATGTCCGAGGCGAGGAAGTTGCAGTCGTCGCCTATGCCCGCGATGAGGGGCGCGTCCTTCCGCACGGCCACTATCCTGTCGGGCTCGGAGGCGGCCATGGCGCCTATGGCGTAGGCTCCCCGCATCTTGGCGGCGGCCTCGTAGACCGCGTCCAAAAGGTCGCCCTTGTAGAAGGCTCCTATCAGGTGGGCGGCCACTTCGGTGTCCGTCTCCGAGCGGAACACGGCCCCATGCTCGGAAATGAGCCATTCTTTCAGTTCCAGATAGTTCTCGATGATGCCGTTGTGGACAATGGCTATGCTGCCGTCGCCGTTGGTGTGGGGGTGGGCGTTGGCGTCCGAGGGCGCGCCGTGGGTGGCCCAGCGCGTGTGGCCAATGCCCATGTGGCTGCTCCCGTCCAAGTCCTTTATGATGGCCTCCAGGCTGTCGATGCGGCCAATGGTCTTTCTGACCGTCAGCCCGCCGTCGGTCATGAGCGCTATGCCCGCCGAGTCGTAGCCCCTGTATTCCAGCCGCCTGAGCCCGTCAATGATGACGTCCTTGGCCCCGCCGCTGCCTATGTAGCCTACTATGCCGCACACAATATACCTCCTTTAGGGCTCGTCTTCTTTCCCAACCCCTAGCCCAGGCGTCTGAGCATGAGGTCTGCCAGGCCTTCGGCCATGCCGCTTATGCGCCCCAGGTCGTCTCCTTCTATCATAACTCTTATTAGCGGCTCCGTGCCTGAGGGCCTTATGAGGACGCGGCCGTCGCCCGCCATGTCCGCCTCTATGCGCTTTATCTCGGCGCGAATCGTCTCATCGTGCAGATAGGCCAGCTTTTTGTCGTTGCCCACCTTCACGGTCCTCAGGACTTGGGGGTATATGGCCACTTCCCCCGCCAGCTCCGAGGGCTTGCGCGACAGCCCGGTGACCGCGGCGGCCAGCTGGAGGCCCGTCAATATGCCGTCCCCTGAGGTGGAGCGGTCCAGCAGTATCACATGCCCCGACTGCTCCCCGCCGATGACTCCGCCCGTTTTCAACATGCGTTCCAGCACGTACCTGTCTCCCACGTCCGTCGTCTGCAACTCGCAGCCTATGCCCGCCAGCGCCTTGCGCAAGCCTATATTGCTCATCACCGTGGCGGTGATGACGTTGTTTTTCAAGGCTTTGCGGCTTTTATAGAGCTTTGCGGCGATGTACATGAGCTGGTCGCCGTCGATAATGCCGCCCTTCTCGTCCACGGCGATGAGCCTGTCCGCGTCGCCGTCGAAGGCCAGCCCCAAATCCGCGCCCTGCTCCCGCACCGCCGCCTGGAGCTTCTCGGGGCGGGTGGAGCCGCAACCGTCGTTGATGTTCGTGCCGTCGGGAGAATCGCCGATGAGAGTCACCCTCGCGCCCAGCTCCGAAAACACCATGGGGGCCACCTTGTACGCCGCCCCGTTGGCGCAGTCCAGCGCCACCTTCATGCCGCTGACGTCCACGTCGAGGGTGGATTTCAGGAAATCCGCGTAAGCCCGCGCGGCCTTACCCGAATCCTCCCGCAGGCGGCCCAGCCTGTCCCCCTTTATATGGGCGTTTATCCCGTCGCCGCCCAGCGCCAGCGCCTCTATCTCGTCCTCGATGGCGTCGTCCAGCTTAAAGCCCAGGCGGTTGAAGAATTTTATGCCGTTGTACTCGAAAGTGTTGTGGGACGCTGATATGACCACGCCCGCGTCGGCGCCCTCGTGGCGCACCAGCCAGGCCACGGCCGGCGTGGGCAGAACCCCCGCCTTGACCACGTCCCCGCCCATGGATAATATCCCCGCGCTTATGGCGTCCTCCAGCATGTCGCCGGATATCCTGGTGTCCCTGCCGATTATGATAAGGGGCTTCCCCCCTCCTTTTCCCAAAACATAGGCGCCGGCCTTGCCCAGATTGAAGGCCATTTCCGCCGTCAATTCAGTGTTAGCCACGCCCCTGACCCCGTCAGTGCCAAAAAGCCTCATGCCGTAAAATTCCTTCCTGTAAGATTCTGCGATATATTCCAGCCGCGCCGACCGCGAGCCGACGCCGCCCCTTAATATTTTACACAAATAAGCCCCTCTGTTCAATACGGCAGAGCGGGGTTCGCGCGGAACGGGGCGGTAACCGTGCCGTTTTTATTCGAGGCCGCTCAAAAGCATTGGGCGAGCAACGGAGAACAACGCGCGCCAATCCTCTTCGGGGCGGCATTGCGAACGCGGGCCTGCATTGACATTGTCGGAAGGGGGGCTGCTGTTATTTTTTCCTCAATGATATACTATTACGATGACGCGTCCTGGATTCGCGCGGAATTTCCATTGGATCGGCGGGGAAAATCCCCTACAAGCCTTGAAAATCCCATCGGATTGGCGGGGGAGCCGACACGCGTCCCTTCTATTTATATCCCGAGCCGTTCGCCGAGTAGATGGCGTACACGTTGACCAGAACCTCTTCGGGGATGACTTCTGTTTTGCGCAGGTCTTTTTCGCAGCGCGCCTGCACGGGCAGGCTGGCCGTCTCCGAATCCCTTTCCATCTCCTCCGCGTTCACGAAGGGCGTCACGTCGGACTTTTCCAAAGCCGTTATCACGCTGTCCGTGCCGTAGACCCGCACCAGCACCCCGCTGTCGTTTATGTGGGCCTCCAGGCCGTCTTTCAAGCCGTCTATGATTATCTCGCCCGAGCCGTACTCGAACTCTTTGACCGAAAGCCCCTTGACCGTCACGTCCACGCTTATGCCTTCGGACTCCGACGCCAGCTCCACCCCTGAAGGCATACGTATCTGGAGAGGTATGCTGGAGGTTATGTCCACGCCGCTCACGTCTATGGGCTCCGCCGTCAGGAAGGTGACGCCGTTCAGGGCCTCTGCTGAGCCTCGTATTTTCACCTTGTCAGGCACGTTTATCCCCGCCAGCTCCACTTCGGGGTCCGCCTGGCCGTAGGCGTTGGCGTGGAGCGCCACTTCTTTCACGTGGCAGAGCATGAGGCTTATCTGCACCTCGGACTGGGACATGTTCAGCGGCGCGTAGATGAGGCCCCCTTCTTTGTTTATGGGCTGGGCGGCGACGTTGAACGCCCTGGCCGTCTCCCTCAGGGACGACACGTCTATGGGGACGCGTATGTAGTCCACCTGGTCGATCTGGGACTTGGCCCCCTTGACCTCTATCTGGTCGGGCGCCATCTTTATGAAGCCCGGCTCCATGCCGTCGGGGAAGTCCCCGCTGTATTCCAGCTTTATGCGCTTGCTGACGCTAACCAGGTTTTCTATGTTGACGTTTATCTTGGCCGGCCTCTTCTCGATGACGGCGACCGTCTCAGGGCCTGTCACGTCCACGGGCACGGCCTGCTCCCCCATCTGCCAGCCCCTCATGTCCGCGGTGGCGGTGAAATCCGCGGCCGAAAGCTTCGCCACGTCGGCCCGCTTCCCCGACACCGTCAGGTTCACCACGAAGGTGGCCTCGCTGGACACGGCCAGGTTCCTGCCCGCCAGTATGTCCATGTTGGTCAGGCTCACCGATATGTCCTTTATTTCCCTTATCTGGGGCGGATTTTCTACCGTCACCACGTAGGCCCAGATGATGAGCGCGCCCAGCAGGGCGATGATCCTGTTAACGGCGTTACTTTTTAGCATTTCTGTCCCTCTTGAAGAAATCCAGCAGGCTGAACTGGCTCTTGTCCCCGAAATCCGAAAGATACATGTTCAGCAGGGACTTCTCCACGGTCTTTATGTCCAGAAACCTGGTGAGCTTGCCGTCGGAGGCCATGGAGATGACCCCGGTCTCCTCAGACACCACCAGCGCCAGGGCGTCGGAATGCTCTGTTATGCCTATGCTGGCCCTGTGCCTGGTGCCCAAATCCATGGACAGGCTCGTGTTCTGGGTGAGGGGCAGGACGCAGCCCGCGGCCTGCACCCGCGTGTTCCGTATCAGCACGGCGCCGTCGTGCAGGGGCGCCCCCTTGTAGAAGATGTTTTTCAGAAGCTCGGCGGAAATGTCGGCGTTCAGCACCACGCCGCTCTCGGTGATGTCCGTGAGGGTGGTCTCCCGCTCCATGACTATGAGGGCCCCCGTCTTGGCGGAGGACAGGTCGTCGATGGCTTTGGTGACGGCCTTGGCGGCCGCCTTGACCGCCTCCTTGTCCTCGCCGCCGAACTGGGGCCTCAGAAACTTGCTCCGGCCCATGTACTCCAGGCCGCGCCTCAGCTCCGGCTGGAACACCACCACCAGGGCCACCACGCCGAACTGCATGGCGCCTATGAGCATCCAGTTGAGCGCGTAGAGTTTGAAAAAACCTGAAGCGAAGGCGGCCAGCAACAGAAGCAGAAGCCCCCTGATGAGCTGCTCCGCCCTGGTCTCCCTGATAAAGCCCAAAGCTTTATAGAGGACATAGTATATTATGGCGACGTCCACCACGTCCCTGATTCCGAAATTAGACGCTATGAGATTGAAAAATTCGGCCATCCGAAAAATCTCCCAAAACCTTACCCCGCGCCGCCCCAGCGGGGGGCGAATGCTCCCTACAACTATTCTACACAAATAACCCCCTCCGTTCAATAGAGCGGAGGGGGTTTAACCTTATCTTAATAATTGGGGCGCGGGGTTACTTTGCCGGGCGCCCCGGAGCGGTCGCCGGCGGACGCGTCA
>JAIRPE010000041.1 GCA_031257175.1 Eubacteriales Family XIII. Incertae Sedis bacterium
GAAAACGGCAACCGCATGCTTCGCCGCTTCGTTCCAAAAGGCACGGATATTGGCAAGCTGACCGTAAAAGAGCTGCGGCGCATCGAAGATTGGGTGAACAATTACCCACGCAAGATCCACGGCTACAGAACCGCCAACGAAGTCGCGGCGGCATGAGCCGCCGGCTTAACTGGCAATATTTGGAGCGACAATTAAACTTGCAATTCACCCCCTTTTCCCCAAAAACAAAAACATCTATTGACAAACCAGAGTTTATCAATAGATGGTAGATGTTATGGTGCGGGCGAAGGGGGTCGAACCCATACGCCTTGCAGCACAAGAACCTAAATCTTGCATGTCTTCCAGTTCCATCACGCCCGCACGCTCACCCGAAAACATCGCGGCGCCAAACCGCAACAAGCACAATCTCGCGCATCTCAGCCATACTAACGCAGGCTTTCCGAACGCAAAACGAGAACAACAACCCCAAACACGCAAAATGCGCTAAAACCTCACTGCTAGATCAGTGCGAACAGACCCCGCAACCAGTAGTATACCACGTTTTTCCGCAAAAATCAAAAAACCCGTCCCAGCAACGAGGCCCACATTTCCGTCAGCCCGTTGAGCAATCCCCCCACCGCCGGGGTCATCACCTTGCTAGTCACGCCCATGAAAACCAGCGCTATCAATATAGGGAACCCAAAACTGTAGACAGCCTGCCAAAAATCGTATTTGCGCAGATCGAATATCTCAGTGACGATATTGAACCCGTCCAGGGGCGGCACGGGCAACAGATTGAAAACCATCAGCGCCAGGTTCACCACTATCACCCCCTGGAGCGCCGATATCAGCGCTCTGCCCCAAAAAGCGCCGTGCAGCCCCGAGCCTGGATGTTTAAATCCTATGTAGGCCAACAGCATCCATATCCCGGCGAAAATGAAAGCCACGAAGAAATTCGTCACCACCCCGGCTATGGCCACGAAAAAACCGTCACGCCGCTTGTTCCTGAAATAATACGGCGAGACCATGACTGGCTTCCCCCAGCCAAAGCCTATGAATATCAGCGCCAACGCGCCGAACAGGTCAAAATGCCGCAACGGGTTCAGGCTCAACCTTCCCTGGATTTTAGGCGTGGGGTCGCCCAGCATGTTCGCCACCTTCGCGTGGGCGAATTCATGCACGGTTATGCCGATAATCAGCCCCGGCACGCGATAAAGCAAATCAGCCAGCCAGTCCCAGAGATTCCCGAAGCCGCCCCTTCTGGTGACGACTACCGCCAGAGCCAGCAAAGCCACCAAAACTAGCGGGTTCCTAAAAAGATTCCTAATATTCATCCATACGTCCTTTAACGCGGCCTACCCGCCAAAACGCCGCGCCCCCCGCGCGGCGAATGTCATAAGCCTCTTTTGATAAAATCCACGAACTGCCTGGCGGCCCTGCCGGACCTGCCGCCGCCGCGTATCTCCCAGGCCATGGCGTCCCTGGCCAAACTCTCCTCGTCAACGCCCAGGCCCTCTCTGGCCGCGATAGCCCTGACTATTTCCAGATATTCCTTCTTGTCGGGCGCGGGGAACGCGACCGTCATGCCAAAACGATCCGCCAGCGAGCGCTTCTCCTGGATGGCGTCGCCGACGTGCATGTCCTCCCGGCCGTCCCTGTCGCGCCAAACCTCTTTTATGATGTTCCTGCGGTTCGACGTGACGCAAACCATGACATTGGCGGGCTGAGGCGCGGCGCCGCCCTCGAGGGCGGACTTAAGGGCTTTATACCCCGTCTCATTCTCCTCAAATGACAAATCGTCTATAAAAACAATGAACCTGCAACCCTGCCCTGCCAAAGCCCCCATCAACTCCGCCAGCTCCGGCGCCCTCTCCTTGGGCGTCTCCACCAGCCTCAGTTTCCTATGGGCGAAGCTGTTCAGCAACGCCTTGACGCAGGAGGACTTTCCCGTGCCCCGATCCCCGTGCAGCAGCATGTTCATCCTCGGCAGGCCCTTCAAGAAAGCCTCCGTGTTCCCTATGATTTTCTCCTTCTGCGCCTCGTACCCTACCAAATCGCCGAAGGTGACGGGGTCAACCCGATCAATCCCGCGAAGCCCCCCGTCCCAGCAAAACGCCTTGTACCGCTGGAACATGCCGCGCCCCTGCCTCCGATAATAATCGGCCAGCCCAAGCGCGGCGTCCTCGTCGCTATCCGTCCTAAGCGCCCTATGTACCGCGGCCATCTTGCCAAGAAAAAATCCCGCGTTCCCCTCAGGCGCGCCTGGCCGGGCGGGCATACGGGCCACGCAGGAAGCCTCGTCCCCCACAATAGCGGCCGCGGCGGCCCAGTCAAGCGCGTAAAGAAGCTTCATCGCCCGCATCTCGCGGACGGCGAGCGCGGCCACGGCGCCATCCTCCTCCCCGCGGTCGGCCTGCCTGCTGAAAACGTTCACGCTCCCCGCCACCAGGCGGCAAACGTAGTCCTCCCAGCGAGTCCCTTCCGAGTCGGAGTCCGCCTCCATATCCAGCAAGGAAGCCTGGACTTCGTAGTAAATGGCGCGGGAGTCCCCCTCGTCGGCATCACCGTGGGACGCGCTTAAGCCCGCAGGGCGCCCGAACCCGTCGAAAACCCGAGCCGCCTTCCCTACCAGCGCGTCCTCCCCAAGACTCCTATAAACCAACAGCGTTCGCAACAGACGTGTCATTCGGCGCGCCCTCCCTCACATAACAAACGTTGGGGCCGCGAGCCGACCCCAACGCGACAACGGGAAACGGACGGCCGCTTTTCACTCGAGGTCGAACTGCCTCGTCTTGTAAAGCGGGTGGGCGTCGCACAAGACCTTCACGATCCCCCGCGCCTTCTCCGCGTACGCCTCGTCCCCCGGATGGTCCAGCACCATGGCGATGGCCTCGGCGGTCTTGACTATCTCGTCCCGCCCGAATCCCCTGGTGGTCAGCGCGGGCGTGCCCAACCTGATGCCGCTGGTGATGTTGGGCCCATAGGGGTCGTTCAGCACCGCGTTCTTGTTCGTGGTGATGTCGGCCAGATCCAAATACCTCTCCGCGTCCTTGCCGGTTATCCCCTTATTTGTCAAATTCACCAATACCAAATGGTTGTCCGTCCCGTTCGACACCAGCTTGAATCCCCTGGCCATCAATTCCTCGGCCAAGCATTTGGCATTGTCGGCCACTCTCCTCTGATAATCCTTGAACTCGGGCTGCGCCGCCTCTTTGAAGCACACGGCCTTGCCCGCTATGATATGCATCAGCGGGCCGCCCTGCATTCCGGGGAACACGCCCTTGTTCAGCGCCTGCTCGAATTCGGCCTTAGCGAAGATCACGCCGCCCCGAGGCCCGCGCAGCGTCTTGTGGGTCGTGGAAGTGACCACGTGGGAATGCTCCACTGGGTTCGGGTGCTGGCCGCCCGCCACCAGCCCCGCGAAATGCGCCATGTCCACCATGAGCAGCGCCCCCACCTCGTCGGCGATGGCGCGGAACCTGTCCGCCTCGATGAGCCTGGGGTAGGCGCTGGCGCCGGCCACGATCATCTTGGGCCTGCACTCCTTGGCCAACTTCAAAACCTGGTCGTAGTTTATCTTCTCATCCCCGGGGTCAACCCCATAGGAGACGAAGTTGAAATAGCTGCCGGACATGTTGACCTTGCTGCCGTGGGTGAGATGTCCGCCGTTGCTCAGGTCCATGCCTAAAATCGTGTCTCCTGGCTTAAGCAACGCGAAATAGACCACCAAATTCGCGCTGGAGCCGGAATGGGGCTGGACGTTGGCGTACTCCGCCCCGAAAAGGGCCTTGCCCCTCTCTATGGCCAGCGCCTCCACCTCGTCCACATGCTCGCAACCGCCGTAATAACGTTTGCCTGGGTAACCCTCCGCGTATTTGTTGGTGAGCGCGCTGCCGCAGGCCTCCATGACCGCAGGGCTGGCGAAGTTCTCCGAGGCTATCATCTCCAGCTTGTGTTCCTGCCTCCCCATCTCGCGCCTTATCATGGCGCCCACGTCCGGGTCTTGCTTGTCAATATGGTTAAAATACATAGCTGTCACGCCGTCGGGGCCACCCCCGACGCTCCTTTCCACACCGCGCTTCGGCCGCGAGGCCCTTGACGGGCCGCCCCGAAACGATCCGCCCGCGCCGCGCCGTCAGGCCGCCGGGCCTCCCTGCGCCAGGAACCTCAAGCCCCTGGCGTACTTGCTCTCCGATTCCGCCTCCAAGCCGTACTTTTCCGCCAATTTCTCCCCTACCTCTATCATCTGCGACCTGTCTCCCGAAAATAACTCTATCTCCAGCTCGCTTATGTGGAGGTTTCCCATATCCGTGACTATCTCGCCGTCGTCCAGCGCGACCTCGCATATGGCGCCGCCCGTGTCTATCTTCATTTTCTTTCTGACGAAACGCATTTCCAGCACGTTGCGCAACGTCTTGCCGTTAAGCAGCTCCAGCAAGTCCTTGCCCATGTCGCTCTCTTTGAATAACTCGGGCGAGGGGTTCAGGAAGCAGCTCATGTCGCTGACAGGCACGTTTATCTCCTCCCGCACGTAAAGGGCCCCGCTGGTAGTGTCGTTCCATTTCAAAGTGGCGACGACCCTGGCGCCTTCGGTACGCACCCTGAAAGCGATGTCGTTCTTCGCGAGGACGCCGTCGTCCGTGTCGAAATAGGCGGCCTTAAACAAAGCCTCCTCCCGTGAGCCCTTCTCCTCCAAACCAATGAGGTATTCATCTTCCAATATCTCATTAAATAAGTCTTTGTCTTTAATTTTGTATTTTAGTTCAATCTCCAAAGCTTCTCTCCCATCGTTTTTCGTCGCGGGCTAGACGCGCCCGCCAATGGCTATGATAGCATAGACCCGCGAAGTTGTCAAGTTTTGAACGATTTTCGTCTTTTTTTGATTGTATTATTTTACATAATTGTAAATATATTCAACTTCTAACCAGCACGGGCCGGCAACCCAAAAAATCCAGGGACACCAAGGCGTAGCGCGCCCCGTAGAAATCCCCCTGCACGCCTTTCCTAAACGACTCCTGCCCGTGCAGATGCCCGTACACCACCGTGCCCGCGCCGTAATCCCTTATGAGGGAGCAGAACCCCGACACTTCCTTCCTGTCGTTCGCGGGGGGATAATGCATGGCCACTATCTTTTCCTTGAATCCCGCTTTCTCGGCCGCGCCCAGCGACGCCTCGAGGCGCAGAAGCTCCCTCTTGTATATCTTTTCGTCATGCTCGGTAAACTCGCTGTCCCCAGGGCAAAGCCAGCCTCGGGAGCCGCATATCGCCACGCCGCCCGCGTCGTAGAAATTGTTCTGTATGAAAAACAGCGACGGGTCTAAGGCGTTGAGCCTGGAAACCGAGGCCCACCACAGGTCGTGGTTCCCTTTTACCAGAACCTTCTTGCCTGGAAGCGCCGCCAGCCACATCAGGTCGTCGATGGCTTCCTCCTGCTTCAGAGCCCAAGAGACGTCCCCCGCGACGATGACCACGTCGTCAGGCCCTATGCTCTCCTCCCAGTTTTTTTTCAGCCTCTCCGCGTGGTTTTCCCATTCACCCCCAAAGACGTCCATGGGTTTCTCGCCCGAAAGGGACAAATGGGTGTCCCCGATGGCAAAAATGCTCATTATATTCTCCTGATATCTGATATCGCCGCTCTTGTGAAAACATTCCCTATCCCGAGTCCAGCCCCGAGGGGGTTATCGCGCCAGGGCTCGCCGCGCTCTCGTCCCCCTCCGCGTCCCGGCCCGCAGGACTGCCCGCGCTTCCGCTCCCTTCCGAATCCTCGTCCTGGCCTGTGGAGCTGCCTGCGCTCCCGCTACCCGCCGCGTCCCCGTCATCCGCCGTTCCCGCGCCCGCCGCATCCCGGCTCGCGGGACTGCCCGCGTTGCCGCTTCCTTCCGCGTCCCCGTCATCTGCCGTTCCCGCGCCCGCCGACCCCTCCTCGGGAGGCCCGCTCGCAGGCGCGGGGCGCGTGTAGGAATCCACTATGGCGTCATTGGCGCCGTACCTCTCGGCCAGCAGATCGTTGTCCAGTATATAGTCGGACGCGTCGATGATATTCACCGCCCGCAGGTATTGCGCCCTGTAGTCCTCCGTTTCCAGCCGCTCCCCCGTTTTCTTGTTCCACGCCCGCCCGTTCTCGAAAATCCCGTCCCGCGACATCTCGAACATGACGTCCCCGGACACGAAGGAGCCTTTCAGCATGTAGCACTGGAAGGCCGCGAAGCCCTCGTCCTGATTGAGAAGGTTGTGCCCCAGGTGTATGGTGTCAAGTTCCTCGAAGCCCAGCAGATAGGCTATGGTAGGCATGAAGTCTATCTGCCCGCCGGCCGCGTGGACCACGCGGTTCAGCCCCTTGACCCCAGGCGCGTGGATGATCAGGGGGACGTTCATCATAGTGTCATAGTCGTATCGTTTGCCCAGAAGGCGCTCCATGGACCTGAAGTTGGCGCTGTCCATGACCAGCCCCTGGTGGTCGCCGTAAACGGCGATGACCGAATTGCGGTAAAGCCCCCTTGATTTCAGCTCTTCGATGAACTGGCCGATGGCGTAGTCCGTGTAAGCCGCGCTCTGTATGTAATTGCCCGCCAGCGTGTTCCTCTCCTGGGGCATCAGGTCGATGAGGCGGTATTTCTCGAGCATTGCGAAGGGGTGGTGGTTGGAAAGGCTGATGAGGAAGCTGTAAAAGGGCTTCTCCATCCCCGCCATCATGGGAACGCTCTGCTTGTAAAACTCCGAGTCCGTCAGGCCCCAGCCCATCCACTCGGTCATGTCGTAGTCTCCGCCCTTGTCCGTCAGGCCGCCGTAGAAACGGCTGAACCCCTCGGAGCGGTACATGGAGTCCCTGTTCCAGTAATCCCTGTCCTCGTAGGCGTGGAAAACGGCGGCCGAGTAGCCCTTCTCCCTGAGCAGCACGGGCAACCCCCTGTAGACGTTGTCGGGGAACAGCTTGTAGGTGAACGTCCTGATGGTCCCGCATACGGAATTGTTGACGGCGAATTCCGCGTCTGAGGTGTTCCCGCTGCCCACTTGTTGGTAAAAATTGTCAAAATAAATGCTGTCGCCCTTTATCAGCGTGTTGAGCGTGGGCGTTATCTCTTTGCCGTTATAGGCGCGCCCGACGACGAAGTTCTGCAATGACTCCACTTGTATGACGATGAGGTTCCTGCCCTTTAGGGCGCCGAACAGCTCCCCGTCCTTCTCGGAGGCGTAGTTGTCCGCGTCAATGAGCGCCATGAAGTCTTCCGAGGCGCCCGCTTCGGCCTGCCCTGCGCCGAAGGCGTCCCTGAGGTGGAAGCTGAGTATCTCCTGGTTGGCTATGGCCGTGAACAGCGGGGCCTGCCATGGGTTCCAGAGCGCCACCGCCAGGATGAGCAAAAACGCCGCCGCGCTTTTCCTCTTCGCCAGGAAGGCGGCCGTCGCCTTCAGTCCCGTGGCTATGTCCCTCGCCATGTCGTCCCTGACCCTGCGGAGCATATCCGCGACGGGCCGCCAAAGGTCGGGAACCTCCACTCCCCGCTCCAACCGTTCGGCGACGGACGCAGACAGCCTTGGCGCCAGAGCCTCCGCCGCCAGCATTAGGAGTATCAGGGCCGCGTCCAGCAGGACGAGCAGAAACTCGGGCCTTATCAGAACCCACAGGCCGTCCCCCAGGCCCTCCAGCTCCGCGGCCGCCCCTAGGGCGCCGAAGGAAGGGTATCTGCCGAAGTAGCTGTCGTAGGCCACGTCGCAGAACAGCACGACGGAAAAAGCCGCGTAAGCGGCGGCGGGTATCCATTTGTTCCTGAACGCGGAAAAGAAAAGCAAGGCCATAAGGCAACTGAGCAGCCATATGGGGACGAAAAACGTTTTTACGCCGATAATCGCGTAAAACATGAAAAATTTCGCGGCCGCCAACAAAGCGGCGGCCGCGGCGCCTATGTCGCGCCACCTCGCTTTTTTCTTCTTCACTTCTCGTATTGGACGAAAATCACCTCCACGTCGTACTCAGGGTTCTCGTCAAAAAAGTCGAATACCGCCTTTTCGGCCACCTCGGCCGCTTCATCGGCCGGGTAGCCGTAGACCCCCGTGGACACCGCCGGGAAGGCCACGGACTTCAAACCGTTGGTTTTGGCCAGCTTGAGGCTGTTCTGATAGCAACGCCTGAGCAATTCGGCCTCGCCGTGCCCCCCGCCCTGCCATATCGGGCCGACCGTGTGTATGACATAGCCGGCGGGCAGGTCATAGCCCTTCGTTATCTTGGCCTCGCCCGTCTCGCAACCGCCCAGGCCCTTGCATTCCTCCAAAAGCCCCGGGCCGGCCGCCTTGTGTATGGCCCCGTCAACGCCCCCGCCGCCCAACAGGGAGCTGTTCGCGGCGTTGACGATGGCGTCAACTTTCAGGCGCGTTATGTCGCCCACTATCCGTTTTATCATCCTGGCGTCATCCTCCTTGCCGGCCCCGCGCGCCTCTCCAAACAGGTAGATCACCTTGCCGACGCCTGAGTCCGCCCCCCTGCGGCCATTCTCGCCGCGGCGGCCCCCGTTGGCCGACGGGCGGCGCAGATGGAAATAAATCACCAATAAGGCCCCGCCCAACGCAATAATTCCTAAAATCGTCAATTGCATAGTCTCACCGCCTAGTGGGGCATCCTAAAAAACCTCGCGGCGCCTCCTCGACGGCCTTTTCCCGTCAGAAAGCGTCGGCGCGGCGTGTATGGCGCCACGGGCGCCATCGGAACCCGCCGTCCCCTCGGGCCATTAGGCCCCGACGCGGCGTCCCTCGTCAGAATCCCCCTAACACGCGCCTCGGACGGGCGCCCCGCTCGTGGGGGCGGTGGCCGCGGCCGTCGTCGAAAAAGACGCGCATATTTCCCCTTCTACTCAATATCCCCTATCTCAGCCCCGCCCCGCGCCCCGACGACGGCGCGCGCGGACGTTCCCACGGGCTCAACTAGTTATGTTCCTGATGTATTTGTGCGTCACGTAAGGATTGCTTGTTTTTCTGGACTCCACCTCGAAGCTGTTCAGGCTCACTATCAGCGGCGTCAGCTTCATCGCGCCGTAATTCCTGGCGTCGAAGTCAGGCAGCCTGCGGTTCAGGACATTGCCCAGCTCTCCCAGGAAAGCCCACCCGTCCTCGTCGGAAATCTCGCTCACGATGGTTCGGATGGTCTTTATGAGCATGGCCCTATCCTTGTCCTTGTGCTGGCTCGGCTGGTTCTGCTGATTCTGCTGGTTGGGCTGCTTCTTGGCCTGGTGGGGCTGCTGCTGCTTCTTGACCTCGTGGCTCTCCGCCTGCCCTTGCGCCGCCTGGGCGGGGGGGTCGGGCGCCTCCGCCCGCGCCGCTCCCAGGACCGCCAGAGGCTCGTGGGCCTCCGCCATCTCCTTTCCGACGCTGGCCAGCACTTCCAGGTATTTAAACTTCTCGCAGGCCGCCACGAACGCCGCCGGGGTCTTTTTCTCGCCCATGCCGATGACCATCATGCCGGACTCCCTCAGCCTTGTGGCAAGCCGCGTGAAGTCGCTGTCGCTGGAAACGATGCAGAACCCGTCCACGCTGTCCGAGTACAGTATGTCCATCGCGTCTATTATCAGCGCCGAGTCCGTCGAGTTCTTGCCTATGGTGTAGCTGTATTGCTGGATGGGCGTGATGGAGTGCTTCAGCAGCACCTCCCTCCAGGATGCCTGCCTGTAGGACGTCCAGTCACCGTAAATGCGCTTGTACGTAGGCGTGCCCTGGTTCGACACCTCGTCCAGTATGTGCCCGATATAGCGGGCTGACACGTTGTCCGCGTCTATAAGCACCGCTATCTTTTTATCATCCCTGCCTTCAGGGCTATTTTTGTTTTTCATGCAGTCATCATTTCCCTTCTCTCCTATTCCCCTATGACCTGGTTGCTTATGGCGTCCCCCGGCGGCACTATGGGCCACACGTTCTCGTCAATGAACACGTCGCAGGCTATGACCGCGCCGCCCCCGCCTGCCAGCGCCGCGCCTATGGCCGAGCGCAGCCCCGTCTCGTCGGCCACGTGCCAGCCCCGCAGGCCGAACGCCTCGGCCAGCTTGACGTAGTCCAGCACGTCCGGCAAATCCGTCGCGGAGTAACGCTTGTTGAAGAACAGCTTCTGCCATTGGCGCACCATGCCCAAGGTATTGTTCTTCAGGACGAACACAATGATGGGCAGGCCCTGTGACGAGACAGTCATCAGCTCGGCGCAGTTCATGCGGAAGCTCCCGTCCCCCGTGAAGGTTATCACCCTCGTGTCGGGGTTCGCCATCTTCGCGCCCACGGCAGCCCCCAAGCCGAAGCCCATCGTGCCCAGCCCTCCTGAGGTGATCATCCTGCGCGGCTTGCTGAAAGGCCATTTCTGGGCCGTCCACATCTGGTGCTGGCCCACGTCGGTGGTCACGATGACGTCGTCTCCCAGCATCTCGTGAACCACGCGGAATATGTCGCAAGGCCCAAAATCACCGTCGCCGCCCGAATAGGTCTCCTGCCTCCAGCCCCTCACCATGGCGTTCCAGCCCTCCCTGGGGTTCTCCCTCACCAGGGGCAACAGGCTTCTGAGTATTTCCGTCACGTCGCCCACCAAGCTGAAATTGCTGGGCACGTTCTTGTTAATCTCCGATTTGTCGATGTCCACGTGGGCTATGACGGCGTTTCGGGCGAATCTGGGTATGTCCCCCGTCACCCTGTCGCTGAACCTGGCCCCGATGGCGACGAGCAAATCCGCGTTGTCCATCGCCGAGTTGGACTCCACCGCGCCGTGCATCCCCGCTATCCCCAGGGACAGCGGGTTCCGCCTGTCTATGGCGCCCAGGCACATGAGGGTGGTGGCGACGGGTATCCCCGCTTTTTCAGCCAGCTCCACCATCAGCGCGGAGGCGCCTGATATGACCACGCCGCCTCCCGCGTATATCACCGGGCGCTCCGCCTCGTTTATCATCCGCGCCAGCTCCTCGGCCTTCTCCCGGCAGAAGGGCGGCGGCGGCAACGGCGGCAACGGCTCGCGTTTTTCGTATTCGCAGCTTTCCACGGTCAGGTTCTTGGGCACGTCCACCAGCACGGGGCCCGGCCTGCCGCTTTTGGCTATCCGAAACGCCTCGCGTATGGCGGGCGCCAGCTCTTCCACGCTCTTGCACAGGTAGCTGTGCTTGACTATGGGCATGGTCACGCCGACTATGTCCACTTCCTGGAACGAATCCCTTCCTATGGAAGCGAGCGGCACCTGACCCGTTATGACGACCACGGGCGAGCTGTCCATGTAGGCGGTGGCTATGCCCGTGACCGTGTTGGTGGCGCCCGGCCCGCTGGTGGCGAAGCAGACGCCCACGCGTCCCGAGGATCTGGCGTAACCGTCCGCGGCGTGGACCGCCCCCTGCTCGTGGCAGGTCAGCACGTGCTTCACGCGCCCGTCCTGTGTATAATCGTACAGCGCGTCGTACAGGGGCATTATCTGCCCGCCCGGAAATCCGAATATTATATCGACGCCTTGTTCCAAAAGGCACTCCATTATGATTTTAGCGCCGCTTAACAACATCTAGTCTCCCTCGTTGAGTTTTCTTCTTCATCTGATAAAACAACCAAATTCGGCCAAGCGCGGCTTCTCCCTATTCCTCGTTCCAGGAATACATTTTCCGCAGCTCCTTGCCGACCCTCTCCAGCTCGTGGGACGCCCTGATGCGCCTTTCCGCCAGGAAGTGGGGCCTGCCGACTTTGTTCTCGGTGATCCACGTCTTGGCGAAAGTCCCGTCCTGTATCTCGGCCAGCACCTTCTTCATCTCGGCTTTGGCCTGCTCCGTTATTATCCTCTTGCCCACCTCGTAATCCCCGAACTCGGCGGTGTTGGATATGGAGTAGCGCATACGGGAGAACCCGCCCTGATATATGAGGTCCACTATGAGCTTCATCTCGTGTATGCATTCAAAATACGCGCTCTCCGGCTCGTAGCCGGCCTCCACCAGCGTCTCGAAGCCCGCCTGCATGAGGGCGGTCACGCCGCCGCACAGCACAGCCTGCTCGCCGAAGAGATCCGTCTCCGTCTCCTCCCTGTAGGTGGTCTGGAGGACGCCGGCCCTGGAGCCGCCAATACCCGCGGCGTAGGCGAGGGCTTTGTCCTTCGCCTTGCCCGTGGCGTCCTGATGCACGGCGACGAGGCAGGGCACGCCTTTCCCGGCCAGGTACTCGCTCCTGACCGTGTGGCCCGGCCCCTTGGGGGCTATCATGGTCACGTCCACGTCGGCGGGCGGGAGTATCTGCTGGAAGTGGATGTTGAAGCCGTGGGCGAACATGAGCATCTTGCCCTCGGTGAGGTTCGGCTTCACGCTTTCTTCGTAGATTTCGGGCTGCTTCTCGTCGGGCACGAGTATCATTATGACGTCGGCGGCCTTTGAAGCCTCGTAGGCCGTGGTCACGCGCAGGCCCGCCTTCTCCGCCTCGGCCCAGGAGGCGCTGCCCTCATAGAGGCCGACCACCACGTCCACGCCGCTTTCCTTCAAGTTCAGGGCATGGGCGTGCCCCTGGCTGCCATAGCCGATGATAGCGACGGTTTTTCCGTCCAGAAGGGACAGGTCGCAATCGCTTTGATAATAAATTTTAGCCATCTTACATTCTCCTTATATTAACGCGTCTGGTTTTATTTGGCGCCTTCATATGCCGCGCCCGGGGGGTTCCCGTGCTGAGACAACAATAATATAGTATCATGATTTTGTTCAAACTTCAATCCCCGCGAAAGCTTGATAGTTCAAGCTTCTTTGAACTCACGGCGGGGCGGCTCCGGCCCGAAAACGCCCGCGCTAGTGACACGTTAGTAAACACTATTTCAGATTTTTGGAACGGCGGAACGTCGGCGGGGCTTTGCAGCGACGCATGGCGGAAAAAAAGACCGCAAAAATGTCTTCTCTTTTGAAGAGAGAGCGGTATTAGGTTTCTTTTTTCCGCAAAATGCGTTAGAATTATCATCGGAAAGATTTTATATCGCCCCAACGTTGATCTCCGTTTGCTCATAATGCCGATTCGTTTTCAACGGGGCTGCTTTGAAACGGATTCGCAGATACTATCTTTCGTCGGTCGCCCAATGATTTTGGGCAGAATTGCAGAATTTAAGAAAGAATAAGTATAAGTTTGCGTCTGGAGCCTGATTATGAAAAAAATACTAGTAAGCGAATGTCTGTGCGCGGGCCGGGCCGTGAGGTATGACGGCGGCCGGAAAACCTTGGACGACCCCCGATTCCTGAAATGGCACGAAAAAGGCCGCCTGATCCCGGTCTGCCCGGAAATCCTAGGCGGCTTCCCGGTTCCCCGCCCTGAAACCCAGTTGCGGGGCGGCAGGGCTTTCACCAGGGACGGACGGGAGGTGACGCGCGGCTTCGTCCTGGGCGCCTCCAGAACCTTGGCTCTGGCGCTGAAACTCGGCGCCGCCTTCGCGATAATGAAAGAAAACAGCCCCTCCTGCGGTAGCGGCTTCATCTACGACGGATCCTTCACGGGGACAAAAACGCCAGGCGCCGGCGTCACGGCAAAACTCCTAATGGGCAACGGCCTTCGGGTTTTCAGCGAGCATGACCTGGACGAGGCCGAAGCGTTCCTCAACGCGTTGGAAGCAGTTCCCCCACCCTCCCCATTATGACCTCGACGTCCGCCAACGCCCCCTTTCCCGCGTCCCCGCAGGCCAAGCGCGACTCCTTAGGCTCAACGAAGGCGTAACCCAAGGCGGCCAGCTTCTCCATATTCCCCCGCACCACAGGGTTCTCGTACATAGCCGTGTTCATCGCCGGGCATATAAGCACTGGCGCTCCCCTCACGGCCATAGCCACGGTGGACAGCATGTCGTCGGCGATTCCCGAGGCGAGCTTGCCTATGATGTTGGCCGTCGCGGGCGCGATCAAAAGCAAATCCGCTTCCTGCGCCAATGAAATGTGCCTCACGTCCTCATAGGCGAAAGGCTCGAACATGTCCATATGCACCTTATGCTTAGTCAACGTCTGGAATGTGAGCGGCGTGACGAACTCCGCGGCGGAACGCGTCATGACGACCCTCACCGAATACCCCGCCTTCGTCAGTTGGTTGGCCAGGTCGGCGGCTTTGTAGGCGGCAATGCTTCCGGTCACGCCCAACAATATGTTCTTCATGTTTTATGCCTCATCACGGCGGCCACTATGCCCCCGGCTATCTCCTCCTTGGTGTGGAAGGTCTCGTAGCTTTTATCCTTCCTCACAAGACGCCCCACATGGCCGCTCTCGCCAATATCCCGCAAATCGTTGGCCAGCACGAAGTCGCAGTCGTTCTTCAGAAGCAGATCGTGGGCGGCGCCAATGAGGAAATCCTCCGTCACTCTGTCCAGCAGCTTGAAGCCCACTATGACCCCTTTCGGCAACATGGCGCGAAACCCCGCCAGCACCTTTGGCGTTTTGCGCAGCAACAGCACGAGGTCATCCACCTCCGAGGATATCTTGCTCCCGTGCGCCACCGTCGAAGCCCCCTTAACAGCGATGGCCAACCTCTCATGGAGGCATGTCGGCTCATTGCGGGCGCCGTCCTTTGGGGCGTCCGCGCCAAATCTTCCCATCTCAAGCTCCACGCTGTCAGCGACGGCGGCGACCGTCGTGACGGCGCCCACGGTGTAGTCGCTCACCGCCATGGCATGCACGACCGCGTCAACCGTGCCGCTCCCGCATATCTCAGTGACGGTTCGTTGCAAATCGTCGGCGCTTTCCACGGGTATGGTCTCAACCTTGGGCAACTGCGGCCTTACGGCCTTTAGCCCGCAGACATACCAGATTTTCGCGACGCCGCCCTCGGCGGCGAAGGCTTCGGCGACGGCGAGGCCCAGCCTGCCGGTGGACGAGTTGGTTATCCGCCTCACGTTGTCAATGCGTTCGCTGGTCCCGCCCGAAGTAATCAATATGTTCATAATCTTTCCCTTGCCCACGGTCAGGCCCCGTGTCCCGCGGCTCGCCGTATGCCTCTTAGCCTGAGAACGGATGGACGGGCGCCCGCCCTATTAAACGCTTCCCGCGCACAACAACCGCCGCTCCAACTTCTCGTAGACCTGACACGTGAAATTATCGTCACGCAAAAGCGTCCGTTCCCTCGTCGGACGTTTTATGTATATATTATAAAACGCGTCCCGCATACTTTTCAAGACTTCCTCTCGACGCAAAAGCGCCGCGCGAAACCCGTATGCAGAAAATCCCCATCAAAAAACGCTCACATTTTTTTGGTAGACTTTGATAAAACGGTATTCGAGTAAAGTAGGAAAGGAGTGATATAGGCCATGAGTTACACCCCATATGACGTCAACAATTCTTATGACGGGAACGCCCTCGTCACGTATTCTCCCGAGGCGGCGCCCGAAAGCGCGTCCGGGAGGCGGAGAAGGGCGGGGCGGCGGCGCGCCCCCGCGCTGGCTTTGGCCCTCTGCGTTTCGGCCTCCACGCTGTTCGGCTTCGCCGGAGGCTGGTTGTCAAACCAAATATCCTCCGACAGAGAGTCCGCTCGTTATGACGAAAGACTACAAGCCTTAAGCGCCCAGCTTGAAAACGCCCTGAGCCTTCCCGCCAATGCCGACGGCACGAACGCCGCGGCGCTTCCCGGAGAGGCCGCCGTCCCGGCCATAGACGCCGTTCTCGCCGCGACCGAAACGGCCAAGCCTACGAATGTGGCCGAAACCGCCGCCCTCGTTAAAAACAGCGTCGTGGAGATTTCCACCGAGACCGCGCAGACTTTCGGCAGGCTTGGGCAATATATAAGCCAAGGCGCCGGAAGCGGCGTGGTGATAACCGCCGACGGGTATATCGTGACGAATTACCACGTCATCAAGGACGCGAGGGCAATAAACGTGAAATTGGCGGACGGCAAGGATTACCCCGCGTCCGTGAAAGGCTCGGACGCCAAGACGGACCTGGCGGTGATAAAGATCAACCAAAACGGCCTCACCCCGGCCGTCCAAGGGAATTCCGCCGTTTTGAAGGTGGGGGATCCGGCGATAGCCGTCGGCAACCCGCTGGGGGAATTGGGCGGCACCGTCACGGCGGGCATCATCTCGGCGCTTGACCGGGAAATACAGATCGACGACGAGACGTTCTCGTTGCTCCAAACGGATGCCGCCATAAACCCAGGCAATTCCGGCGGCGGCCTGTTCAACATGTCGGGCGAGCTGGTAGGCGTGGTGAACGCGAAATCCTCCGGAACGGAAATCGAAGGCCTCGGCTTCGCGATACCCATCAACACGGCCAAGCCCGTCATCTCAGACCTGATCGCCTACGGCTACGTGCGCGGACGCATTGACACAGGGCTTACTCTGGTGGATGTCCAGAATTCAAGAACCGCTTTTATGTATAATGT
>JAIRPE010000024.1 GCA_031257175.1 Eubacteriales Family XIII. Incertae Sedis bacterium
CCTTGAACATTTCATATTTCTTGTCACAGTCCGCTTTCAACTCGAGCAATTCATTTTTTGTTAATTTTTTCCAGTAACTCATATTATCCACCTTCAGCAATTCCCATCATTATTGCTCCACCGACTAAACATTGCCCATTCGGCGGTCTTTTTTCCGTCGGGCCGCGTTGCCTTTTTTCCCCGCGCTTCAGCGCGGCAGGAAAAACGGACAGCGAAGCGAACCTGCCTGTCGGCAGGCAGGCGAAGTGAGCGTAGGAGTGGGGCGTAGCCTCACGTTGCCGGAACCCGCTGATACTCCCAGTATCAACGAGTTCCTCCGCCTTGCCCGACAGAAAAAATCCTCGCCGAAGTGGTTTCAGCGCAACATTTAGTCGGTGGAGCAATAGGTTAGTTCCCCGAAGAGGCTGAATGTCTTTGCCTCGGTAATTCTCACGTCCACAAACTCCCCCGTGAGCTCGGGCGCGCCGACAAAGTTAACTAGCTTGCCATTGTCCATTCTGCCTGCCATGACATTCTCCCCTGTTTTTCCGGCTCCTTCCACCAGCAGGCTCTCACGTCTGCCAATATACGTTTTGTTCTTTTCGGCCGCAATCCCGTTCAGGCTTGCCAACAGCCTATTGAAACGCCTGCGTTTCTCTTCTTCTGAGACCTGCGCCTCATAGCTCGCCGCAGGCGTGCCTTTCCTCGCCGAGAAAAGAAACGTGAACGCCGAATCAAACTTCACCTGTTCCGCTAACTCCAGCGTCTCCTCAAAGTCCTCGTCGCCTTCGCCCGGAAATCCGACGATAATGTCCGTGGTGACCGCTATGTTCGGGCAAATGCCGCGCAACAGGCCGATCATGTCCAAATAGTATTCCTTTGTGTAATTCCTGTTCATCAGCGCCAGCACTCTGGAGCTGCCTGACTGGACGGGCAAATGTATGACCTTGCACAATTTTTCGCAGTCCCGATACGCAGCAGCCAACCGTTTCGACAAATCCTTCGGGTGCGAAGTCATGAAACGTATGCGCCGCAAACCGCTAATCTCGTTGAGCCTGTATATGAGTTCGGGAAAATCTACCGCCCCTCCCTCGTCTATGCCTTTATACGAGTTGACGTTCTGCCCCAGCAACATTATCTCCTTGACGCCGTTTCGCGCCAGCCCCCTCGCTTCGCTTAGTATCTCATCCGGCTTTCTGCTGCGTTCCCGGCCTCTCGTGTACGGCACTATGCAATACGTGCAGAAATTGTCGCACCCGTACATCACGTTCACATACGCTTTGAACGGGAACTCTCTTCTTGCCGGCAACCCTTCGATTATTTCGCCGCCTTCCTCCCAAACCTCAACCCTTTTCTTTTTCTCGATGGCGGCGCCTCGCAAAAGTTCAGGCAACATGTGGATATTGTGAGTCCCGAAAACAATATCCACCCAAGGATACTTTGCCTTCACTTCGTCCACGACATGCTCCTGCTGCATCATGCAGCCGCATACGCCCACTATAAGCCTGCTGTTAGCCTCCTTAATTTTTTTTACTTGGCCCAACGTGCCAAAAAAGCGTTGATCCGCATTATCTCTGACGCTGCAGGTATTTATTATGACCAGATCCGCCGTTTCCTTGCGTTCAGTCCGGTTAAGACCCATGTCGATAAGCAATCCCGCAATAGTCTCCGAATCCCTCTCGTTCATCTGGCATCCCATGGTTCTTATGTAAAAACAAGGGGGTTCGCCCGCCGTTTCAGCATGGTCTGTAATATATGTCGCCCAATCGTCCATTAACTTGAGTACCCGCTTTCACAGTTCATCGCCCTGTCCCGCCCCCAAAAACCCCCGCAGCCCATCCACCGCCGCCTTGTTCATCCCCGGAACCCCCAGCAGCTCCTCGTCCGTCGCCGCGCGTATGCCATCCAGCCCGCCGAACCGCGCCAGCAACGCGTTCCGCCGCTTAGGCCCTATGCCCGGCGCGGCGTCCAGCTCCGAGCGCGTCATGGCCTTGGCCCTCAGCCCGCGATGATAGTCTATCGCGAACCTGTGCGCCTCCTCCTGCACGGCGCCCACAAAATGATAAAGCAAAGGGTTGGACTTAAGGTCAAACTCCTTCTCCCCGAACACCAGACCGCGGCTCCTGTGCCTGTCGTCCTTCACCATGCCCGCCACGGGCAAATCCAACTTCATAGCCCTTACCACCAGCGATACCGCGTTCACGTGCCCCTTGCCCCCGTCCACCAAAATCACGTCAGGCAAAGCGGAAAAACCGGGGTCTCCAGCCTCCCAACGCTTCAGCCTCCGATAGACGACCTCCTGCATGCTGGCGTAGTCGTCCGCGCCCTCCACGGTCTTGATTTTGAAGCGGCGGTAATCCCTTCGCGACGGCCTCGTCCCCTCGAACACCACCATGGCCCCCACCGAGTCAGTCCCCGCTATATTAGAAATATCGTAAGCCTCCACGCGTATGACCCCGCCGCCCGCCTCAGGCCCCCCGCTTGCGGCGGCCCCGCCGACTACGACGGCCTCTTCGCCCGCGTCCGCGCCTATTCCCTCGGCCGGCTCCCCGGTCGCGGCCTCAGGCCCCCCGCCTGCGGCGGCCCCGACCCCCAGCAGCCCCAGCAGCTCCGCGCCCAACGCCTCGTCCTTCTCCGCCTGCGTCCTGGCCTTCTCCTCCAGTAGCAAACTGACGTTTCGGATATCCCTCCTGGCCAAATCCAGCAGCGCCTTCTTCTCCCCCCTGCGGGGCGCGCGCACCTTGACCCCCCCGCCGCGCAGCTCCGACAGCCACGCCTCGACGAGCGCGTTGTCGGGCAGCTCCTCCTCCACCAGCAACTCCTTGGGTATCTGGTTTTGGTTTACATAATACTGCTTGACGAAGGCTGACACTATGTCCCTCGGCTCATCCTCAGGCAACGCGCTCAAATGGTGGCTCTCCCTGCCCGAAAGCCGCCCGTCCCTGACGAAAAACACCACCGCGTGGGCGCCCCTCTCCCCCTTGGCGGCCAAAACCACGTCCATGTCGCCGCCCGACATCAGGGCCACCCGCTGCTTCTCCAGCACGGACTCAGCCGCCCGCAGATAATCCCTGTAGACCGCCGCCCCCTCGAAATCCAGCCGCCCCGCCGCGCTCTCCATCCTGGCCGACAGAAAATCCGTCAACTCCCTGCTCCTGCCGTTCAAAAAAGCCACCACGCCGTCGATAGCCCCCCTGTACTCATCCTTGCCCACGCGTCCCGCGCAGACCCCCAGGCAACGGCCTATATGATAATTCAGGCAGGGCCTGTGCCCGGGCGGGAACTTCCGCGTCGAGCATCGCTTGAGCGCGTACACGTCGCAGAGCAGGCCGATAATCTGGTTGGCCGACCGCACGTCGGCGTAGGGGCCGAAATACTTGCTGCCGTCCTCCGCCAATATCCTGGTCTTAAAAAGCCGCGGGAAATCCTCGGCCAAAGTGACCTTGATATAGGGGTAGGTCTTGTCGTCCCTCAAAAGCACGTTGTACCGCGGGTAATGCTTCTTGATGAGGGTGTTCTCCAGTATCAGCGCCTCCATCTCCGTGTTGGTGGTGATGTACTCGAACTCCGCGATGTGGGACACCATGGCGCGAACCTTCGCGTCCATGTTCCTGGAGGACTGGAAATACTGCCGCACCCTGCTCCTCAGCGACGCGGCCTTCCCCACGTATATGATCTCCCCCGACGCGTCCTTGTGCAAATACACGCCAGGCTTGTCAGGCAAATTTTTCAGGCTTTCCTTAATATCAAACATGACCGCCCATAGCCTCGCCGCCGACAAACCCGACCCCCACGCGGCCACAGGGACGTCGGCCCGCCCCTCGCCCGAGGCCGCCCCGCGCCTATCTGCGCAAATCCCTCAAGTCCCGCGCCTCCCGCTCCATCCTGGCCTTCCTCTCCGCCCGCCTCATCCGCTTCAGCCTGAGCTGCCTCCGCTTCAGCATGACGTAGGCGAACACCAGCAGCACGAACAGCGCGAGCAAAACGAGAAACACGTTCCTGGCGACGGTAAGCACAGTCCTGCCGAGACTGCCGCCACCGACGCCCCCGACAGGCTCCGCGGCCTCCGACGCCAGCAAATCCGCCTGCGCCAGCGCCACCCCCTGATATTTCAGCGTCATGACGCCCACCTTGGCGCCCTTGTCCACGGCCGTCTCCAGAGGGGGCAGATCCACCTCCCTCTCCAAATCCGCCTGGGACGCGTCAAGGGGGAGAGTCAGCCACACGTCCTCGGCCACGTAAGCCTCCACGCCGAGCGCCGCCCCCGTCGTCCCCGAGCCGTCGCCCGAATCCGCGCCCAACGCCCCCGCCGTAGTCCCCGCGGCCACCCCCAACGTGGTGCGGTAATTGGAAAAACCGTACTCCAGCAATGAAATAGCGTCCAAATACCTGGCGTTGTCGCTGGCCGAACGCATAAGCACGGCTATAAGCTCCGTGCCGTCCCTCCGCGCCCCCGCCACCAGGCAATACCCCGCCTGCGCCGTGTAGCCCGTCTTTATGCCCGTCACGCCCTCATACTTTATGGGCCTGGGCGCGCCCTCATACGTCACCTTGTGCGTCCCGTCGTACAGCAGGCGGTTGGTATTGTGCATCAGCCTCTCCTGAGGTTGCTTGTTGGTGGGCGCCATAGTGTAGCTGTAGGTGGACACGAAATGGCGGAAACGCTCGTCCTTCATGGCCGCCCTGGCGAACATGGCCAAATCGAAGGCGGAAGTCACATGCTCCTCGCTCTCCAGGCCGCTGGGGTTCACGAAATGGGTGTCCTGGGCCCCCAGCTCCTTGGCGCGTTTGTTCATCAGCGCCGCGAAGGATTCCAGGCTGCCCGAGACCCGCACCGCCAGCGCCTCCGCCGCGTCATTGGCCGACGGGATGAGCGTGCAGTAAAGCAGCTCCTCCACGCTCACCTCCTCGCCGGGGTTGAGCGCTATCTTGGAGCCCTTCGTGTAAGGGGACTTATCGTCAACGGTGACTATCTCGTTTAACTCCAGATTTTCCAGCGCCAGCAAAGCGGTCATGATTTTGGTCGTGCTGGCAGGATACTCCTTCTTGTGGATGTCCTTGCTGTAAAGAATCTCGCCCGTCCTCGCGTCCACCAATATGGCCGCGTCAGCCGTGACAGCCGGGCTGGGCTTCCCCGCGAAAACCTCCGCGCCCGTAGGCAGGGGAAAACCCGCGAGGCCAAGCGGCGCGGCGACGGCCAGAACCGCCGCCAAAACCAAAGCCCCCGCGACCCGAGCGGCAACCCGCCCGAACCCGCGCCCCCTCAACTCTCGGACGACGGGCTTCCGAAAAAGCGGTCTGCCAGCGCGGCGCCGCTTCCGTAAAAGCCGCCCCTCTCCCCGGCGGATTCGGAAAACGCCTTCCCCTCATCCTCGGGCAGCCTGTTCTCGCTGTCGAACAGCACGAAAGGCACCGGCTCCGAGGAATGCGTCCGAATCTCCATGGGCGTCTTGTGGTCAGGCACGACCAGCACGCGGTAAGCCTCCCCCGTGCCTTCCAGATAATCGACCACGGGCTTGAACACCTTCTCGTCGATCAGCCGCATGGCCTCCAGCTTCCCTGGCAAATCCCCTTGGTGGGCGCACTCGTCGGGCGCCTCCACGTGTATGTACACGAAATCCTTCCCGCTGCCGAAAGCCTCTATGGCCGCCCGCGCCTTGCCGCCGAAATCCGTCAAAAGCGTCCCCGTGGCGCCGGGCACCTCGGGCGCGCTCAACCCCGCGCACAGCCCTATGCCCTTGATTAAATCCACGGCGGCCACCACCGCCCCGTCAATGCCGTACTTCTCGGAGAAGGAAGGCAGGCGCGGCTTCCTGCCCTGCCCCCATATCCAGATGGAGTTCGCGGGGTTGAGGCCCCTCCTGACCCGTTCCAGATTTATGGGGTGCGACCTCAAAAGCTCGTGGCTCCTGCGCATCAGCCCTTCCAAACGCTCCGCGCCCGCGCCCTGGGGCAAATAATCCCCCGCCCTGCGCGTCAGCACGTCGTGGGGCGGGGTCAGGCGGCAGTCCTCGCCGCCCTCCGAGGCTATCATGGCGTGCCTGTAGCTCACGCCCGGATAAAAATGGACGCCGTCGCCGCCCAGCTCCCTCTCGATCATCTCCATCAAAACGCGGGCGTCCGCGCTGGCGATGTCTCCCGAGCTGTGGTCCTTTATAATCAAATCCTCGTAAGGGCCGTCGCCCTCCAGCGTCACCAGATTGGCGCGGAAAGCCACGTCCGTGTCGGACATCTCTATGCCCATGCTGACCGCCTCCAGAGGGGAGCGGCCCGTGAGATGGGCCACAGGGTCAAAACCCATGACCGCCAGATTCGCGGCGTCGCTGCCGGGCGCCACCCCGTCGGGGATAGTTTTCACCAGCCCCGTCTCGCTCTCCCGCGCCAACGCGTTTATATTCTTCATGTCCGCCGCCTCCAGCGCCGTCCTGCCCCCCAAAGAAGGAATAGGGCGGTCGCCGCAGCCGTCCGGGACCAATATCAAAAATTTCATTTAAAAACCTCACTCAAGCAGGCCCAACGCCCTCCGCGAAAGCCCTCGGCGGGAACCCCGCCAAAACGCCTCACTTCAGGTTGGCCGCCTCAAAACGCTCCATGAAGGCTATCAGCCTGTCCACCCCCTCCATGGGCATGGCGTTGTAAATGCTCGCCCTCATGCCGCCGATGGACCTGTGCCCGTTCAAATCGAGCAGGCCTTCCTCCCTGGCCTCCGCCACGAACTTCTTGTCCAGCGCCTCGTCCCCCGTGACGAACACCACGTTCATCAGCGAGCGCGAATCCTTCTCCACAGGCGCCCTGTACAGCCTGCTGCCGTCGATGTAGCCGTAAAGCTTGCCCGCCTTCTCCCTGTTGAAACGCTCCTGCGCCGCCACGCCCCCCATGGCCTTGAGATGCTTGAACACCTCGCCCGCCACGTAAATGGTGAAAGCCGGCGGCGTGTTGTACATAGAGCCGTTGTCGGCGTGAGTTCTGTAGTCCATGTACACGGGAGTCCCTTTGGGCGCGTGGCCGACCAAATCCTCCCTTATGATGACGATAGTGACCCCCGCGGGCGCTATGTTCTTCTGCGCCCCGGCGTAGATAAGCCCGAACCTGCTCACGTCAATCCCCTCGGACAATATGCCCGAAGACCAGTCGCAGACCAGCGGCACGTCCCCCGTGTCAGGCACGTAAGAATACCGCGACCCGTAAATGGTGTTGTTCATGGTGATGTAGGCGTAATCGGCGTCGGGCCTGAAATCGGCGCGGGACACCTTTGGCACGTATGTGAACAGCTTGTCCTTGGACGAGGCGGTTATGGCCACGTCCCCGAACTTTGAGGCCTCCTGGGCGGCCTTCTCGGCCCAAGTCCCCGTCACCACGTAATCCGCCTTCCTGCTGTTCCTGAGCAAATTCATAGGAATCATGGAAAACTGCAACGTGGCGCCTCCCTGCAGGAAAAGCACCTTGTAATTTTCAGGTATCCCCATCAACTCGCGCAGATTGGCCTCGGCCTCATTTATGATGCTGTCGTATATCTTGGAACGATGGCTCATCTCCATGACGGACATGCCGCTTCCGGCGTAATTCAGCAAATCGTCCCGAACCTTCTCCAGAACCTCCAGCGGCAACATGGACGGCCCGGCGGAAAAATTGTATACCCTGTTTCCAAAACCCATGGTGAATCCTCCACTTCCCAAAATCAATCCGCGATCCGCGACGAACCGCGCAACTAGATTATTTTACCATAGAAAATGGCCGTAAACAAGTGTTTAGAGC
>JAIRPE010000050.1 GCA_031257175.1 Eubacteriales Family XIII. Incertae Sedis bacterium
TGGTGGTTCTCCTCGTCCTCCTCAACGTAGGGGGCGATTTCCTTCTCGGCGAAGCTGCGCGCCATGTCCTGAACCATTTTTTGTTCTTCGGTCAATCCAAAATCCATTACGCTACCTCCTCACATCACAGTATGCCATTGTATTTGGCCGCAATATAACGAATATCTGATTTACTTTGGCGCCGTCTCAAAGCACGACGGCGATCACGTCCCCGACCCGCACCACGTCTCCGACGCTGACTCTGATCTCATCGACGACCCCGGCGACACCGCAGACTGCCCTGTCGGACTTCAACGTCTCGATAATCGCCACCTCGTCGTCCTCCGTTATCATCTGCCCGGCTTTGATGCGGATCTCCTTAATCCGCCCCGAAACGTTGCACAAGACCTCCGACATGGCTCACCTCCAAAGTTTCTCCAGCAAAGCTATTGTAAACCTTACTGTATTTTATCTAGTCGCAAGAACCATGCCATCCGTGTAAGCCTCTAAAAAGACCTTGGGAATACTGTATCCCCGCAATTATTGTACTGATTTCCGTACAGTTGTGCGGCGCGACTGTACGCTTCCGCCGCACAGCTACGGCCCTGCAGGCTCAAGCCCGCTAAGAAAGCCGCCGCGCGGGCCCTCCCACAGGCGGCCTCGAACCGTGTCCGCTCTATTTCTTGCGCCAAATCCTCAACTCCCTGGCCTCGGCTATAAGCTCGTCCCTGAAATCGGGATGGGCTATGGAAATCAGCGCCTCGGCCCTCTGCCATGAGCTCATGCCCTTCAGGTTCACCTTGCCGTACTCAGTGACCACGTAATGCACGCAGGGCCGCGTGTCCGTGATGATGGAGCCTAAGGTTATCTGCCCGCGAATCCTGGATTTGACGTTGCCATTTTTGTCTTTGTAGGTGGACGGCAGGCAGATGAAGCTTTTGCCGCCCTTGGAGTTATAGGCCGCCTCCACGAAATCCAGCTGCCCGCCCGCGCCGCTGATGATGTACGGGCCCGCGCTCTCGGAGCATACCTGGCCTGACAGGTCTATCTCCACCGCGCTGTTGATGGAAATCAGCTTGTCGATTTTAGACGCCACGAAGGGGTGGTTCGTGTAATCGACAGGATACCCGGCTATGGCGGGGTTGTCGTTCATGAAGTCGTACAGCTTCTGGGTGCCCGCCGCGAAGGAGTAGGCCATGCGGCCCTTGTCCAGGTTCTTCCGCAGCCCCGTCACCCTTCCCGCGTTGACCATGTCCACGAAGCCGTCAACCAGCATCTCCGTGTGTATGCCCAGGTCTTTCAGGTCGGATTCGGCTATCATGGAGCCGAGGGCGTTAGGCATCCCGCCTATGCCCAGCTGGATGCACGACCCGTCCTCTATCTCGGAAATAACCAGCCCCGCTATCTGCTTGTCCAGCTCGCTGGGAGCCGATGAGGGCAACACGGGCAAGCCCTGGGGGCCTCCCTCCACCACATAGTCAACCTTGGAGATGTGGACGTTGTGCTCATATCCCCCCTGAACCTTAGGCATGTCGTCGTTGACCTCCACGATAACCGTCCGCGCCTTCTCGATGGCGGCGTAATAGTGGGAGACGGACACGCCAAAGCTGAAATACCCGTACTCGTCCATGGGCGCCACCTGTATGGCCACCACGTCCGTTTGGCAATTCTCACGTATGTAGCGCGGCACTTCCGAATACTTGATGGGAATATAGTACGCAAGCCCCTTCTGGGCAAGCTTGCGCTCAATGCCGCTCATGTGCATGCTGTTCCAGGTAAAATGCTCTCCGTTGGGGTCATTCTCTATGAAGAACAGGGGCTTGGTTATGACGCCGCCCCTGAGGTTGACGTCCTTCAACTCGTCCCTGCGCTTGTCAAGAGCCGCCGCCAACAGGTTCGGGAAGCTCGCCCCCCAGGCGAATTCCACCCAATCCCCGTCCTTGACGGCCTTCATGGCCACATCGGCGGACACCAGCTTTTTCTTGTAATCATCCAAAATCATACTACTCTCCTATACATAACTGTAACTACGCGGGCAATGGCGCCCGCAACGGGCAAAAAGCGGGAACGGCTGTTCGCGAGACCCTTCCCGCCCTTATATAACGCGAGGCGGCCCCGCCGACCGATTTGTTCGGCTCTACGCGGCGAGGCCGCCGTCCCGACCGTTCTTTCAGAAGGCCCTCGTCATGTCATGATCCGCAGCGGGTCAACCTTCTTCGTCAAAATCTCCAGCACTTCCTCCGAGGGAGGCTCCGCCTCCACTGCCCTGGAAATGTCCAGATCGAATCCTGTGTTCTCCTTTATGTGCTCCGCCGTCACGCCCGGGAAATACTCGGACAGGTACATCCGTCTGTCGTCCTCCCCGAAGCGCAGCACGCCAAGCTCCGTTATGACGGCGCGGGGCCCCTTGTCGGGCGCCAGCCCTATCCTGGCCCTGCCGTCAGGCCCGTCAATCCACCCGGGGCTGGTCACGTAGTCCACCTGGTCTATAAAGCGCCTCTTCTGATGCTTCATGACTATGATGGTGTCGCAGTAGGTGGCTATGCCGTTGGCGCCGCCCGAGCCTGTGAAACGGGTGACGGGACGGTAGTAGTCCCCTATGGACGTGGAGTTCAGGTTCCCGTAGGCGTCGATCTGCGCGCCGCCCAAGAAGCCCGCGTCTATCTTGCCGTACCTGGACGCGATGGCCTGGAACCCGAAATACCTGTACTGGGGCCACAGCACCGTGGCGCCGTAGTTGATCCGCAAATCGCTCACGCTGGTGGGCACCTCCTGGGGGTTGCCCTCGAACAGCCCTGTCTCAAAGACCAGATGGGCGTTGGGCGCGTGGGTGTTCTTGGCCAGGGCGGCCCCTATGAGCGGCAGCCCCGTCCCTATGATGTAAGTCCCGCCGTCCTGCAATTGGCGCGAAAGGGCTATCGCCATCATCTGCTTAGAATTCCATTCCATGTAAATCTCCTCCTTTACCTGCGCTTCAGCCCGGGAACATAGCCATAACCTCCCACGACCCGCAGATTCAGCAGGCCCGAGGCGCCCCACTTGTCCAAATAGTCGTTGTGGGTGGGGCAGTCATGGATGTATTCCTTGATGAAGGCGTCAAATGTCTCCTGAGACTTACTGGCTTGCTCGTACTTCAAGTAGAACCTCGGGTCGGCGTCGTGTATGCCGAAGCACTGCGACGGATGCGCCCCGTAGGGCAGATGGACGACGGCGTCAACGGTCAGCCCCGTTAACGTGTTCAACTCGGGATGCCGCCTGATCTCCTCGTCGCTCACCAACTCGTCGCACGAGATGATGGTGTGCTTGGCGGCCATGGCGATGTCCATGTCCTGGAACTGGGGGCCGACGATGCGGCACGTGCCGTCAGGGCTGGCCACCTGGGCGTGGACGAAGGCCACGTCGATCTTGGGCGTCGGAACCAGGCACAGCCTGCTGCCGGGGTTGAAGGGATCCTCCTCTATCACGAACTTCTTCGCGGGCAGCTTCGGGTGCTTCTTGCGCGTCTCCTCGCTGATGCCCCACTTGTCCGTCAGGTCGGAGCCCAGCATGTTCTTCACGGGGACGTAGCTGAGGCCCAGCGCCGCGCCGTGGTAGGCTATGGTGTGGACGTCCAGGCTGAAGTCCTCGAACAGCAAAGTCCCGTTCTCGATCTGCTCACGAAAGCGCCTGCAGACCGCCGTGTATCCCGAATTGGCTATGTAGGATATGGAGATGGCGGTGACCAGGCCGGCGCCGATGAGCATGTCCACGTCGCCGCCTGAAGGGCCGCCTTCCACATAGAGGCCGCCTATCTTCTGCCTGATGACCTCATTCACCAGCCCGTAGGGGCGGCGGTTAGTCACGAAGCCGCCCATGGCGACGCAGTCGCCCTCGTGGACGAACGTCGAAATCGCCTCTTGCGCGCTCTTCACTTTACTCATAAACAATTACCTCCTGCCGTCAGCTTGCCTTTTGTATACCGTCTTTCTTCTTCGGGAAAATCAGCGAGAACACGATGGTCGCCACCGCGGCCGCGACAACCGCCGCGTAGGTCTCGGTGATGACCGGTCCCAAGGGGTAGCCGCCGCTGGCCAGCTTCACTGCCACCCAGCCCACCGCGACGATGGCGGTGAGAACCATGGCCCAGCAGGCGCCCTTCTCCGACGCGCCCTTCCAGTAGATGCCGAACAGCACCACGATGAACAAAGCGCCGCGCAGGGAGTAGGCCGAGTACACGATGTCCAGCACCGCCGTCAGGTTGACGAAGGCTATGGCGGCCAGGCTGCAGATGACGCCGGCTATTCCCGTGGCAACCCTGGAGAACAGCAGGATTTCCTTGTCGGGGGCGCTGGGCTTGAACACCCTCTGGTAGAGGTCCTTGGTCACCATGGTGCCGGCGGCCAGGATGATGGGGGATATGGTGGACAGAATGGCCGCCAGTATGGCCGCCAGCACGAGGCCGCCCACCACGGGGTGCAGGTTCATCATCAGGGCGGGCAGGGCCGACTTGGCGTCAACCACGTTCTCCGCGCCCTGGACGCCGCCCTTGAACAGGATGCCCTCGTTGGACATGACCCTGGCGCACATGCCGAGGTAAGCCGTGAAGAGGCCGAAGGGCGCCGCCACGATGGCGGTGAGTATGCAGGCGAACTTGGCCGTGGGCACGTCCTTGGCGGCAAGCACCGGCTGGACGCCGGCCTGTGCCGTGCAGGCTCCCAGCAGGGAAGCGATTATCCAGGAGCTGACCTTGGGCATGCCTATGCGGCCCATGTTGAAGAAGCTGGCCTTGCCCTCTTCCGCGGCGATGGCGGCCAGGCTGTCGCTCACGTGGGCGGGACCGCCCGCCAGCATGAGCACCGCTATGACGGCGATGATGACGCCTCCATACATGACGAATAAGTGCAGGACGTTGGTGGACGCGACGGCGTTCATGCCGCCTGCCAGGGTGTAGATGATGAAGATGACCGCGAAGCCCAGGACGGCGATGTTGAACTCGATGCCCAAGAGGTTCTGCCCCAGCTTGCCTGCGGCGATCATCTGGGAGAGTCCCACGGCCAGCATGACGATGGTCAGCACGACGCTGGACACGCTTCTGGCCTTCACTCCGTAGAAATGCTCGATAATACCGGGCACCGTGACCGTTTCAAGACTCCTGTAAAGCTTCGCGAAGCACAGCGCCAGGAACATGACGCCTATGCCATTGGCGATGGTGTACCAAGAACCCGACATGCCGTCGTTGAAGCCGTACTCGGACACGCCCGTCGTGGCGGTGCCTCCCAGCCACTCGCCGGCGGAGGCGCAGACGATGGCCGCCACGCCCAGCTGCGCGCCGTGGAACGAGTCCGACGTCTTGGACTTCTTCAGCGTGTAGAGGCCTATGGCGACCGTCAACGCGAAGTAGATAACGATAATAATGACCTGAATTGACATTTTCGCTCCTCCTTTACAACTACTACTTGCACAACTTATAACTGATAAAGAAACAATCCATAAGCTACGAGTGATAACGGTATATGTTAACGGGGAGACCCCGTTGTTTTCGCCGACCCGCGACGGGCGGGGCGGCAAAGGGCGCACGAAACGGGCGCGCCAAGGGCTGTCGGAAGGGCGTCAACCCGCTCCGTGGTCCAGCGCCCCCAAAAGGCGGCCGAACCCGTCCAGCCTAAGCGCCGCCATCATCCCGACGGCAGGGCACAGGGCAAAACGACCACGCGGTCCTACGGAAAAAAGACCGCGAACGCGCAATATTCAGTCGGCGGAGCAACATATGGCAACGCGGCATGTACGGCGCGGGATGCCTGGCCGCGGCAGGATTTCGCGCCGTTCGCCCGATTACATACTATATAGAGTATAAGCAATTTCCATGCCATGTTTCAGAAGTTTTACATTATGATTAAAATTAATTCAAGATTCCGCTATTAATGCCGCTTCCCGCCGCCGAACCCAAGCCCGCAGTCGAACCAGGCCCCCACTGCGGCGTGCCCGCCGCCAGATTTTTCGCGTATTAGTTGTTTGGTTTTCCGTACATGTGTACGGCAGGATGGGAGGCGGGGGCTACACAGTCGGACAGGTGGGGGCGGGGTATTTCATTTCACGCCCTTCATGTTACCTGTATTTTCCCAAATTCCGTCTTGACTATCTTCTCTCTTAGGCATAAAATGTTATTGAACCACCGTATTTGTTGTGTTTCGAGCGTTCTGGCCGTGCGCCTCAAGTTCGGCGATCGTTCGAGTATGTCAAGATCCAAGGACGGGGCATGGCGAACGACAGACCGTCCCCTTGCAGATGAAGAGGTATGGTTATGATTCCTACGTTCCGCGCGGCAATACGAGACGACACGCCGCTGATACTGCAGTTTATACGCAAACTTGCGGAGTACGAGCGTTTGCTCGACGAAGTAACCGCAACGGAAGAACTCCTCGAGAGTTGGCTGTTCGACAAGAACGCCGCAGAGGTGATTTTTGCGGTTGTCGGCGGCAAAGAAGTCGGATTTGCGCTGTTTTTCCATAATTTCAGCACATTTCTCGGACAGGCGGGATTATATCTTGAGGATTTGTTTGTCCTGCCCGAGTATCGCGGACGCGGCATAGGCAAGTCGCTATTCGTGGAATTAGCCCGCACGGCGGTCGAGCGCGATTACGGGCGCATGGACTGGTGGTGTTTGGATTGGAACGAACCGGCCATTGAGTTTTACCGCTCGCTCGGCGCAAAACCCATGAATGATTGGACAGTGTACCGCTTGACGGATGATGCGTTGCGCGAATTAGCAACCTGAAAAACGGGGGAAACGAGTTGAGATTTTGTCGGCGAAGTGTCTTGCTAAGGCTTATTTCATCGGCTTTCTTTCTGTCGGGCAACAGACTGTGTTCCGTCGGCGTTACGGATGTCAACAACTCCCGATAACGCGGCCCGGCGAAAAAAGGGTCGGCGGACGCCCGGTGCCTGACGAGGCATTTGGCGAGCGGGGCAATGGCATTGATGTCGTTTACATGCAACATCTCAGCCGTTAACACCGCCGCAGATTTTTTGACATCGGCGCGAACGCCCGGAATATCGATACGCCTGTCAATGACGTTGCCAAAACCCATGGAAGCCGCAGGTTTCCATGGCGGCGGGATTGCAACAGTAAATGGCGCCTATTGCAGGACTTTGGCGACCTTTTTTATATCGCGGTTCCGCGTGCTTTCTTTTGCGCGATTTGGCTTATATTTTTGGTTTCAATTTATCCACCTTGCGATGAACCTTGTCGAAATCCACATAATAGGCATAGTCGCTGATGCTTTTACGAAAATGCGAAAACCACTCATTGAAATCCCTCACGTTCTTGCCTCTCCATAATTTGAAATCAATAGCTCGCTCACGCGTCCGCGTTTTTCGCCAACCGAGTTAATCGCGCGGCTTGCCGAAATTCTTGCAATATACATGGAGCCATATAGCTCATCGAAAAAATTGTCGCTTTCGTCGGTATTTTTAGGATCAGAGTTGCTTGCAACGACGTATGCGCCCTTACGGCTCAGATCCTTGATAAACCACGCAAGCTCTTCTTGCTTTTTGTCATCAAATCCATCTTGGGCATACGATGTAAAGCGCGCCGTTTCAGAAAGCGGGCGATAAGGCGGGTCAAAATAAGCAAATGTTTTCTCGTCTATGAACCCACTCGATTCTTTATAGTCACCGCAGACGATATCAACATTCTGTAACCGCTCAGAAACCGCTGTCAAATTACCTTCGTCGCAGATAGTGGGGTTTTTATAGCTTCCCATAGGAACATTGAAGCCGCCTTTATTATTCACGCGGTAAAGCCCGTTGAAGCACGTCCTGTTCAAAAATATGAATAAGGCCGCAACTTCTACGCTCGTATTGGCTTCTGCCTTCAATACGTTAAAGCGTTCACGCTTCCCGTAGTAATATGTTCTGCGGATATCTCCTGATGCGGGCAGATAATCCTGCGCCATCGTTCGTAGAATATCAACAAGCTCGCTTACATCATCGCGGATATGAGAGTATGTGGTTATTAGCTCTTGGTTAATGTCGCTGATATATACTTCGTTAAGCTGATACTTGCTGAGAATATCAAAAAGAACCGCGCCGCCTCCAACAAACGGTTCAGCGTATTTCGTAATCGTCGTTCCCAATCCCGACGGATAAAGGCGGCGTATCTCATCTAAAATCTGCGCCTTGCCGCCCGCCCATTTTACAAACGGCTTTACCGGCAGACATTCAAGCGGCTGAAAGCGCAAGCTTCTTGCATCATCAGGCTTAGTCGCTGTATTAGGAATCAGCCACATCTTTCCTATCATTTCGGCGCCGTCAATCCTGTTTTCTGAACAGAGAACAGCAACACGTCTTTGTGAAATGCCCCATTGTTCGGATGCCTCTTTTGCAGTCATGAAATCCACCGACAGACCTCCTCCGATTACTGTATTATTATATTCGCGATTCGGAATGTTGTCAATGGAAATATCCGCTTCGTTGTGGTTAATCTGTGATAATGCCGCCATGTAGAGTAATCAGGGAAAATGCCACCCCCCTGGTGTAAACTACAAGTATGAGACAGAATGTCATAAGGATGACTATGAAACAACTGAACAGATATGAGGTATTGACTAGAGCGGCTAACGTCCTCGTCACGGTGAAAGAGGCGGCGGAAGCGCCAGGGGTTTCGAAGCGGCAGGCCCAAGCGCCTTAAAAAAGGTGAAGGAAGAAGCTGCCGCCGCGCAAACTGCTGACGGGGGAAGGGATAAAAAGCCCGAAAACGAGAGGGCGCTTCAAGCCCCGCAGAAAGCCCCCAAAGCTAGTGCTCGCAATCATTTTCCATATATTTATAGTTACTCCCACTCAATCGTCGAGGGCGGCTTGCTGGTGATGTCGTACACTATCCTGTTCACCCCGTCCACCTCGTTCACAATCCTGTTCGATACGCGCTCCAATGTCTCATAGGGGAGGCGCGCCCAGTCCGAGGTCATGCCGTCCACGGAAGTCACCGCCCGTATGCCCACAGTGTAGTCGTAAGTCCTGAAATCCCCCATCACCCCCACGCTGCGGATATTCGGCAACACGGTGAAATACTGCCACACGGCGCGTTCCGCGGCGTTCTCCCCATAGGCGGCCCCGTAGTCGCGCTTGCCCGTCCTCGCGAACAGCGCCTCGTTGTAGGCATCTATCTCCTCGCGCAATATGGCGTCGGACTCGCGGATTATGCGCAACTTCTCCGGCGTCACCTCCCCCAGGCAGCGTATGGCCAGCCCCGGCCCCGGGAAAGGCTGGCGCCAGACCAACTCCGGCGCTATGCCCAGTTCCTCCCCCACTTTCCTCACCTCGTCCTTGAACAGCAACCTGAGCGGCTCCAACAACTCCAAATCCATGTCGTCGGGCAACCCCCCCACGTTATGGTGGCTCTTGATGACGGCCGCCTCGCCGCTGCCGCTCTCCACCACGTCGGGGTAAATGGTGCCCTGCAACAGAAAATCCACGCCGCCTTCCTCATCCTTGAGCCTTCGGGCCTCTTCCTCGAAAACCCTTATGAACTCCTCACCTATTATCTTGCGCTTGCGCTCAGGGTCGTCAACCCCCTTAAGCTTGCCCAAAAACCTCTCCTGGGCGTCCACGCGCTTAATCTTCATGTTGAAACGCTTGCCGTAGACCTCCATCACCTGATCCCCCTCGCCCTTGCGAAGCAAACCGTGGTCCACGAAAACGCAGGTGAGCCCGTCGCCTATGGCCTTGTGGGTCAACACGGCCGCCACGGAGGAATCCACGCCCCCCGACAGCGCGCAGAGCGCCTTTTTCCCCTTCAGCGCCTCGCGAATCTCCCCTATCTTCGACTTGGCGAAATTCGCCATAGTCCAATCCCCCTTGCAACCGCACACCTCATAGAGGAAATTTTTCAGCAATTCCTGGCCGAAGGGGGTGTGGTGGACCTCAGGATGGAACTGGGTGCCGTAGAGCAACCGCCCCGCGTCCTCGATGGAGGCGGAGGGGCAATTGTCGGTTCGGGACGTGACTCTGAACCCCTCAGGCGGCCTTTCCACATAATCCGTGTGGCTCATCCAGCAATAACCGCGCTCGCCGGACGCCTCGCCGCCCAAAGGTATGCCCTTGAAAATCAGGCTGTCCCCGACCGCGTCCGCATGGAGCCTGACCCTGCCGTATTCCTTATAATCCGGGCTGGCCACCTTGCCGCCAAGGGCGTGGGCCATCAGCTGGGCCCCGTAGCATATGCCGAGAACAGGGACGCCCGCCTCGAACACTGCCGCCGGCAACATAGGCGCGCCCGCCTCGTACACGCTGGCGGGGCCGCCCGTGAAAATAACGCCCTCGGGCCGCTCGCCGCTCAATCTGTCTGCGTACTTGAACCAAGGGACTATCTCGCAGTAGACGTTCGCCTCCCTGACTCTTCTCGCGATAAGCTGGTTATATTGGCCACCGAAATCGACCACCCATATTCCGTTAAAATCAACCATTCCTCACCTCATGCTGGACGTCTGCTCTTTCAAAATGACGTCATGGGCCCCGCCCTCCACGATACTGGTCGCCGAGACGATAGTCAGCTTGGTGTCCCGTTGCAGGCTGGGAATATCCAGCACCCCGCAATTGCACATGGTGGACTTGACCTTGCTGAGGGATAGCCCGAGATTGTCCTTCAGCTTCCCCGCGTAAGGCACGTACGAGTCCACCCCTTCCTCAAAGGACAGCGAGCTGTCGCCGCCGAAATCGTAGCGTTGCCAATTCCTCGCGCGGTTGGAGCCTTCCCCCCAGTATTCCTTTACGTAATTACCGTTTATGTTAAGTTTGTTGCCGGGGCTTTCGTCGAACCTGGAGAAATATCTGCCCAACATCAGGAAGTCCGCGCCCATGGCCAGCGCCAGCGTCATATGGTAGTCATAGACAATGCCGCCATCGGAGCATATGGGAATGTAGACGCCCGTCTTCTCGAAATACTCGTCCCTGGCCTGTGAGACCTCTATAACCGCGGACGCCTGCCCTCTGCCGATGCCCTTCTGCTCCCTGGTGATGCAGATGGAGCCGCCGCCAATGCCCACCTTCACGAAATCCGCCCCGCATTCGGCCAGAAAACGGAAGCCGTCCCGCTCCACCACGTTACCCGCGCCGATCTTCACCTCTTCGCCGTACCTTTTCCTCACGAAGGCGATGACGTCCCGCTGCCATTCCGTGTAGCCCTCCGAGGAATCGATGCACAGCACGTCCGCGCCGCTCTCCACCAATGCCGGGATGCGCTCCTCGTAATCCCGCGTGTTGACTCCCGCGCCCACCATGTACCGCTTGTACTCGTCCAGCAGCTCGTTGGGGTTCTCCTTGTGCGAGTCGTAGTCCTTGCGGAACACGAAATAGGTCAGCCGCCCATTTTTGTCTATCACAGGAAGGGCGTTCAGTTTATTGTCCCACAGCATGTCGTTGGCCTCCGACAGCGAGATGCCCTCCTCCGCGTATATCAACTCCGAAAGCGGCGTCATGAACTCAGACACCCGCGTTTCCAAGGGCATCCTGCTGACCCTGTAACTCCTGCTGGTCACTAGCCCCACGATGCGCCCCTCCGCGGTCCCGTCCTCCGTCACCGCAGTGGTGGAGTGGCCGCTTTTTTGCTTCAAAGCCAATATGTCCGCCAATGTCTGGTCGGGCCTTATGTTGGAATCGCTCTTGACGAAGCCCGCCTTGTGGGCCTTGACGCGCTTGACCATGGCCGCCTGGCTCTCCACGGACTGGGAGGCGTAGATGAAAGAAATCCCGCCTTCCTTAGCCAGGGCGATGGCCATCTTGTCGTCCGACACGGCCTGCATTATGGCCGACGACAGCGGTATGTTCATGGCCGTCTTGGGCCTCTCTCCCTTCCTGAATTTGACTATAGGGGTAGCCAGGCTGACATTTTCGGGCCTGCACTCCTTTGACGAATATCCTGGCACCAGCAGGTACTCGCTGAACGTCCTCGACGGTTCACTGAAATAATATGCCATTTCCCCTCCATTTATTCGATTCGTCGGGAGGAACCCCGACATCCCAACACTCCTACGCCAAGCGGGCTCCCGCGCCAGGCAGGCGGGCCGCCGCCCTGGGCCTCATTCCGCTCGCGGCTGCCTGGCGACGAGCCTGTATTCCGTCACGCTTACGAAAGGCCGACCGGCCTCAAACACGCAACTCGGGAATTCCGGCCTGTTCGGGCTGTCAGGGTAAAACTGGGTTTCTAGGCAACACGCCCCTCTATACCCATAAACAGCGCCGTCCTTGCCTTTCTCCTCGGTCATGTGGTTGCCGGAATAAAACTGTATGCCCGGCATGTCCGTGAACACCTGCAGCTCCAGCCCGCTCCGTTCAGACCAGAGCCGCGCCACAGGCTTGCCGGGGGAGGCGCCGACGACGAAATTGTGGTCGTAGCCGCCCGCCAGCCTCAGCGGCCCGTAGTCCGCGTCCAGTCCGTCGCCTATCCTTCTGCCGAGGCGGAAATCCAGAGGGGTGCCTTCCACGTCGATAAGCCTGCCTGTCGTTATCAGCGACCCGTCGGATTCGGTGAAGCGGCCGCAATCCAGCCACAGGAACTGCTCCGCCATGGCCGCAGGGCCCGCGTCATGCCCGTCCATGTTGAAGTACGCGTGATTGGTGAGATTGAACGGGGTGGCCTTATTGGTTTCGGCCCTGTACTCTATTCTTATGCGGTCGTCGTCGGTCAGCGCGTACCTCACCCTGACACGGGCGTCCCCAGGGAAGCCCTGGTCGCCGTCCGAGCTGAACAGGCTGAATTCCACGGCGTTTCCCGCCTCGCCCGCCTCGCTTGCCTCCCACAGCCGATTGGAATAGGGCGAGAAGCCCCCGTGCAACGTGTTGCCGCCGTCGTTTGCCTCCAAAAGGAACCTCTCGCCGCCCAACGTGAACGCCGCGCCGCTTATGCGGTTCGCCACCCTGCCCACCGTCGCGCCGAAGAAGGACTTGCAGTCGAAATACGCCTGGGGGTCGTCATAGCCCAAAACCACGTCTATGGGCCGCCCGTCCTTAGCGACTATGACAGCGCCGACTATGGAGGCGCCGACGTCGGTCAGCGTCACCCGCGTCCCGTTCCCGTTCTCAAGGGTGAATAATGACGCCTTGGAATTTCCGAAAGGGGTCTGGTTCATATTTTCTCTCCTTAAATATGTCCCCGTTCGCCATGCTTATCGTTTGTCGCCTTCCGCTTGTATCGCCTTAAATATTGCAACATGGCACCGCGCGACGAGGTCGGCACATCTTTTGCCGCACAAGCCGCGCCAACTAATATTATCATTAGCATTATCTGTAGTATACAGTATTTTTGCATTAAATACAATGTAGCGACGAATGAACGTATGTTTCGAAAAACGCGATATGAATTGATGCCTTGAATACTGCTATGACGCAATTTTTCAACTTGCAAAAATTTTATGTCCCCCACCCCCGCCAAAAAACCCGCAAAAACCCCTTGACAGCGTACTATCACTCATAGTACACTAAGTATACAGGGGCTAGGGATTCGGGCCTATTGCGGGAGGGCATACTTATACAGGCTTAGGCGTTTGCGGACTGCGGCGTCCATGAGGGGGAGGCGCTGCGGGGCGGCCCGCGCGGGCATCTTGGCCGAGGGGCCGACGCGGGCCGACGCGTCGGCGGACGGGCTGGAGACGGGGGAAAGGAAGCGGCATGTTCCAAGTGGATTTAAAAGGGAGAAAATCGATTTACGAGCAGGTTGTGGACAACCTCCGGGATTTGATCTTGTCCGGGGCTCTGCGGGAGGACGAGAAGCTGCCTTCCGTTAGGGAATTGTCGAAGAGCCTAACTGTGAATCCCAACACTGTCCAGAAGGCGTATCGTGAGCTTGAGAGGCAACAGTACGTGTACACTGTGGCGGGCTTGGGGACTTTCGTGGAGAAGGCGGCGGACAGGCCGCAGGACGCGGAGCTACGCAGGGCGGGGGTGGAGCTGTTGCGGAGGGGGGTTCGCGAGTTGCGCCTGTGCGGCATGGAGAACACGGAAATCAGGGGAGTGTTCAGGGCGCTGCTGCTGGAAAACGCCTCAAAAGGAAAGTCGTGAATCCCCCGCGCCGCAGGCGGCTTGCCTCGCGGGGGAGCCTCGCATGGGCGCTGTTGCCCAAATCAGAGATTTGGACAGCGCTCCAAAAGACAAGTATGACATTGCGCAGGATTTTTTTCGTCTCTCTAGGCGCGTGAGCGAACGAGGAATGAGCGTGCTTGAGGCACGTGATTGACGAGCGAGGGAGCAGCAACGACGAGAGACGGAGAGCGGTGGCTCCCAGCCGCTCCCCCGCGCCGCAGGCGGCTTGCCTCGCGGGGGGAGCCTCGCATGGGCGCTGTTGCCCAAATCAGAGATTTGGACAGCGCTCCAAAAGACAGATATCACATTGCGTAGGATTTTTTTCGTCAGGCTAGGCGCGTGAGCGAGGGAGAAGGGCGCGTACTCCAGTACGTAACCGCCGACCGAGGGAGCAGCAACGACGCATGACGGAGAGCGGTGGCTCCCAGCCGCTCCCCCGCGCCGCAGGCGGCTTGCCTCGCGGGGGAGCCTCGCATGGGCGCTGTTGCCCAAATCAGAGATTTGGACAGCGCTCCAAAAGACAGATATGACATTGCGCAGGATTTTTTTCGTCAGGCTAGGCGCGTGAGCGAG
>JAIRPE010000089.1 GCA_031257175.1 Eubacteriales Family XIII. Incertae Sedis bacterium
GTTAATCTGTTCATTAGAGAAACCCTCCTGCCCATGGCGATGTCTTGTCGTGATTACATCTTACCATATCAGGGCTTGGGTTTCTCTCTTTATTGGTTCACATCATTGTACATCATACAGTTTTAAAAAAAGTTTATCCTTCAGGTCATGAATGGGTTTCATGGGCGCGCCGCAGGCGGGCGAGGGCGACTACGGCTCCATGACGGCGGGTGATCATCTTGATTTTTTCTTGCATATCGCGCGCCCCCCCCCAGTCCGGTATAACGAGGCTGCCGAATAGGCAAGCACGAATCGCAAATGAACCTTGCGTTTTGAATATCGTCGAAGATGAAAATCATCCTTGCCAGGCGTCCTTTAGAATGGCATTGACTTAAGCTTACGTTTCGCAATATAATGAATTCACGGGAATTGTTGGTATAAATAACGATTCTTTGCCTTTCATGTTTTGTTTCTCTTACCGCCAAGCGGTCGCCTGGGAATGTGGGATTCTTCCTGCCGCCGCTAGGCTACGTTGGTTCGTTCTAACGATGATCCGCGCCGTGTTTCCGCGTCGTCCTCGATCCGCCTCCGCGCCCCGTCATGGGCGAACGGCTGGGAGCAGGGAACAGGTATTTTTTTCGCCTCGAGGCGGTGTTCGGGCACGGATTTGGCATCGTTGCGGCATTGGCAAGGGAGGTGGTTCAAAAAGCTGCGCAAACCTATTTAGGCTCCATAGGCATTCTGTGCCGATACTTTGAGGTTTTGTTTTATTGTTGTCCCAAGCATCACGAAAGGAGAAGAAGCTATGTTAAAGAAACGCGTATTGGCGTGGGCCACGGCTTTCGCGCTGGTGATCGCCTATATCCCGTACTCCCCGCTTATCCAGGCGGAAGCCGCGGCGGCGACCAACGAAAGTTATATGTTGACGCTTACTAACGAGGCGCCGGTCAGCGGAGTCAACTATAATTATCTTACATACCCAGGCTTCGAGGTGTTCATGTACAACAACGGATATAACGGAGTGTTCGGCGACGAGCATATGAGCGGGATCACCTTTACGCTCCACGGCGAACGCATTGCCGGCAACGGCGACATCCATTTGCTGCCTGTTCCCGAGCAGTGGGACGCGGCCGCCCCGGCCACGTCGTCGCCCATAAGCGCCTCTTCGCCGCGCACTTATGATCGGGCTAACAACACCATAACGTTGCCCATGAAATACATTTACAATTCGACCACCCAACCCCAGAGGCAGATGAACTACGATCTGGTGGCCACGCCCGAGCCGGGCGGCGTCGCCCTCAGCGTCACGCTGAAAAGCGACCTCCCCAGCGAGCTTGCCGGCTCCGCCAGCTTCAACCTGGAGTTCATCCCTTCGCTTTACAACAGCAAGAGCTATCAGGCCGACAGCGACGGCGACGGCGTCTATGACTCCTTCGGCGTGTTCCCTCTGGCACCCGAGGATCCCATGGACGAGGATTGGCCGCGTCCCACCCTGATAGGCAACGCCTGGTACGTGGATCAGTGGAACACGGAGAAAGGGCCTTATCAGCCTCGACCCTTCGTCCAGGGCTACAACCTCACCTTCGCCCCCGAGGACAGCCTCCATCGGATCAGCATATCCTCAGACAAGCAGATCTCGGTCTATGACGGGCGCAACCGCTCCCAGAACGGCTGGTTCACCGCCGCCACCAGGATCCCTGCGGGCAGCAAGGCCGGCGAGACCGTGGTGACCTGGCACATCAAGGCGCCCGTGCAGGCCAACTGGACCCGCCCGGCCAATATCGCCCACAGCCAAGCGGGCTATGGCACAGGACTTTCGAAGGTCGCCGTCATGGAACTGGACAAGAACGACGCGGACGCCCCGTCGCAAGCTGAGCTGCTACACGTGAACGCGGACGGAAGCTACGACGTCGCCTTCGCGGGCGCCCTCGGCGCCCCCAGAGCGTGGGCCCGTTACGTCTACCGGGACTTCGACTTCTCCTCAGTCACGGCGCCCGGCCTCTACGCGATTCGTTACGACGGGATCGTCTCGGACGTGTTCCCCATCGCCGACGACGTCTATGACCGCTCATGGCAGTCAGCCCTCAGCGGCTTCCTGGCCGTCCAAATGGATCACATTCAAGTGCGCGAGGGCTACCGCATCTGGCATTCCGCCCCCCACATGGATGACGCGCGCGTGGGCGAGTCGTTCGCCAACTCCCCCACTACGGGCACCATCAGCTGGTTTGACGGGCAGAGGGTAGCTCTTGACCTGCCTCAGCCCCTGAAAGATAAGGGCTATAAGCCCGGCGACCGCATTCCCGGCCTCAACCAGGGCGGATGGTTCGACGCGGGCGACTTCGATATCCAGCTTTCGCGCAACGTCAACGTGCTGCGGGATCTCATCAACGTGTCCGAGGCGTCCAACAATATGGACGGCCACGACACCCTTTCCGTGACCTGGGATCCCGTGACAGGCGGAGACGTTGAAATGCACAGGCCCGACGGCATTCCCGACGTCGTGCAGCAGGTTAAGCACGGCGCCATGCACATACTGGCGGAATACCAGAACGTGGGGTGCGTCAGCGGCACGCTGGAAGTCCCCACCCTGCGCCAATACACCCACCTGGGCGACGCCAACACCGACACGGACGGCTACATCTACGACAAAACCCTCGGCGAAAACGAGATCGTCGAGCGTGACGGCAAAGTGTATTCCGGCAAGAACGACGACCGCATGCTCATGATACCCAGCGGCACGGCCGCCTCCAACATGGGCGGCGTCAGCATAGACCTCGCCGGCGCGGCCGCCGTGACGAGGGAACACTACCCCGAGTTCGCGGCCGAGTGCCTGGCCGCCGCCGAGGAGATTTGGAACGCCTACGGCGCCACGACCACGACGAGCAACAAATTCAACATGCTGGCGCAGTTCATGCTCGCCACGAAGGGCACGGACAAATACGCCGGATACAAAGCGCAGATGGACGCGCTGCTCGCGGCGAATTCGAATCCCTTCGGCTCCAACTACCTGCCCATCGCCAGCAACCTCGCGGCCACGTTCATCTTGGATCTCATGGATGAGGACTACAGGCAGAAAGTGGTGAGCGCGGCTCTTGCCACCATGAACAGCTACGCTCCCGTGGCAGGCACTCCCTTCGGGTATACCGAGAGCCTGACCGCCACCTGGGGCCCCATATCCGGGAAGCTTGCGTCCGCGCAGAACGCGGCCATCCTCTACATGACGCTCGGCGACATAGAGGGCTTGCAGCCGGCTAAAGACCACATCATCCGCTTCATCAACTACGTAGTGGGCACGCACCCGTACAACAACACCTCATGGCTGACGGGCGTGGGCGTGAACTCCCACACGAAGCCCTATAACTCAAACCGCGCGGAGCAGTACTTCATTCCGGGCTCCATAGTTCCGGGCTACGTGTCATTCAAACCCGATTTCCCGGAATCCTTGGACAACTTCAGCTACCTGTGGGCGGAGAACGAATCCATCATCGACTACCAGAGCCGTTGGATGCTTCCGGCCCTCGTGGCGGGGAAGATCACGAAAAAGGCTTCCGCCGTGGCCACTCCCGCGACGACGAAAGATTTCAGCAACAACTTCTCCATGAAGGCGGAGAGGGTGGATTCCATCAACCCGTGGACCGGGCAGCCGGAGAGGCCTCTGGCCAGCCTCAAGTCCCCCGGTTTTGAGCTGTTCATGTACAACACCGAGTTCTCTCAGGTCTTCGGCGACCAGCACTGCGCCGGCGTGGAGCTGATCCTGAACGGAAGGCGCATAGCCACCAACGGCGACATCCACCTGCTGCCCACGCCGGAGCAGTGGGACGCCACCCCCGCGCCGATCATCAATGACAGAACGGCTGATCTCTCGGCGGACACGGTCAGCGCGTCCCTCACCCTCCCCGGCACTAAGGACGGGCTCAAAGCCCCCGTGGATTACAGGCTCATAGCCGAACCTGAGGACGGCGGCCTCAAGCTCACTCTGAGGCTGAGCGCGCCGCTTCCCGGCGATCTCGCGGGCAAAGCGGGTCTGAACCTGGAGCTGATCCCCAGCCTTTATAAGGAAAAGAGCTTCCAGGTAGACAGCGACGGCGACGGCGTCTATGACAAATTCGGCGTCGTGCCCCTCGTGCCCGAGGACAACATGGAGATAAAGGATCGGGCCAGAACGGACGACCAGGCTTGGTACGTCAAAGAATGGAACAAAGACAGAGGCGACTATCAGCCGTTGCCCGTCACTGCGGGAACTACTATAACCCTTTCTTCGGAAGACGCGGCGACCCGCATACGCTTCACGTCGGACAGCGGCGATCTGCAGCTGCTCGACGGTCGCGTCCGCGCGCAAAACGGCTGGTTCGTACTGCGCACGCTGATCCCTGCGGGAGGCACCGAGGTGGTGTGGCACATCAGCCCCGACACTGACGGGACTTGGACGCGCGAGCCGAACGTGGCCCACAGCCAGGCAGGCTACGCGCCTTCCCAGGACAAAGTGGCCGTCATGGAGCTGGATCCGAACTTCGCCGCGCCGGCCACGGCCAGCGTGGACAAGCTGAATCCCGACGGCAGCTACACCACGGTGTTCACAGGCGCTTTGGGGGCCGCGAAGAGATGGTTGCGCTACGACTACCGCAACTTCGACTTTTCAGCGGTGACAGAGCCCGGCGTCTACGCCATCAACTACGCCGGAACGCGCTCCGACGTGTTCCCCATCGCCGACAGCGTGTATGACAAGAGCTGGCAACAGGCCCTCAGCGGCTTCCTGGCCAAGGAGATGGATCATATCAACGTGCGCGAGACGTACAAGATCGTCCACGCCGCCTCCCACATGGACGACGCGATCATGTGGCCGCTGCCGGGCGAGGCATTCCGCGACGTGGCAAGCTTCGACGGCTCGTGGTTCGACGGCCAGGACTTCTACGAGACGAGCCGCAGCGCCCGGTACAAGTCCGGCGAGCATATACCGGGGCTCAACAAGGGCGGCTGGTACGACGCGGGCGACTACGATCAGGAAGCCACTCGCATCCAGGGCGTCATAGAGGATCTGGCCTTCGCCTACAAAGCTTTCGACCCGCAGTACGACACCTTGGCCGTCAACTGGAACGACCAGACGGGCGGATCCGTGGAGCTGCACAGGCCCGACGGCACCCCCGACATAGTACAGCAGGTCAAGCACGGCGCCATGCAGGTGCTGGCCAGGATAGAGGCTATAGGCTACAACTTCAAGGTTTTGGAAGTCCCCACCCTTAGGCAGTACACCCACCTGGGCGGCGGCGACACCGAAACCGACGGCTACGTCTACGATCCTAGCCTCGGAGCGAAGGAGAGGGACGGCTTGCGCTCGGGCAAGAACGACGACAGGCTGGCCATGGTGGGCGAGAAGTCGCCGAGCCTGCAGTACGGAGCGGCGGCCGCGCTGGCGGCGGCTTACTACGTGGTGAAGGATTACGACCGCGAGTTCGCCGACAGGTGCCTGAACGCCGCTAAGGCGATATGGGCCGAAGAAGAGCTGATCACCTCATTGGAAGGCCTGCCTCCGGCGAATATGTTCCCCGCCATGCAGCAGATGGCCGCCGAATGGGCTGCGGCCGTGGAACTGCTCATAGCCACCGAAGGCGACGCCGAGTACAAAGACGCGGTGCAGGCTCTGTTCCCGATGATGAAGGTTCCCACGGGCTGGTTCATGTCATTCGCTTCCGGCGGATGGAAGGCGGCCCTCACCCTACCCTACATGAGCAAATCCTTCAGGTCTGAGTTCGAGGACGCGGTACGAGCCTACGTAGTGTCTCTGGACGCCTCCTTGGCCGATAACCCCTTCGGCGTTCCCTCCACGGTAGGCATGTGGGGCGGCAGCACCGACGTGGTGGACATGGGTATGCGCATGTACTTCCTGCACAAGACATTCCCCGGGATAGTGGGGCCTGACTACACCCTCCGCGCCGCTAACTACATACTGGGCACCCACCCCTACAACAGTACTTCATGGCTGTCCGGCGTGGGCACGAATTCCGTGAAGCACGCCTACGGCAACACCAGGGCCGACGACACCTACGTGGCCGGCGGCATAGTGCCGGGCTACGTGAACATTTCGCCCGACTTCCCGGAGGCGCTGGACGACTTCGGAATGCTCTGGTTCGAGAATGAGTACGTCATCGACACGGCCGCCAAGTGGGTGACAGTGGGCAACGCGGCCAGCGAGCTGGCGAAAGCCGCCAAGGAGGGCGTGGCCTATTCGGCTGACGCCGCCTCCGACGGCGTGTTCGCCTACATCGACAACAACAGCGGCAACGCGGTCAGCGGCAACGCCATAGTGGCGCTGTACGACGAAACCGGGGCGCTGACCGCCTACGACTCCAAGCCCTTCGACGCGGCGGCAGGCGAGCGCGTCACGGTTGCGCTGGATGCGGATCTGAGCGGCTATCTGACCGGCGCGTACACGTGCAAAGTATATTTCTGGAACAACAAGTTCTCGCCGCTCTGCGCACCCGTAATTCCCAAAAAATAACCCGCCCCTGACTAAAACTCCGTCGGCGCGGCTTCCTGCCGCGGCGACGGGACGCGGGGCAACATGAGAAAGGCGGCGCGAAGCGCCGCCTTTCTTGCGCGCGGGAACACGCGCCTGCGCGGCATCGGATTTCTCCGCTATACCATAACGCCTCGCGTTGTGATATAATGGGCTAAAGGAGCCTTCAAAAACAGAAGGCACTCGTGAAAACCTTCGCGCATCGAAGCCCTCCCGCAGGGCGCGGGGCGGGCGGAGGCGCGGAAAGGGCGCCGGGTCAAACCATGAAAGACATAATGTTGAAAATAATAGGTAAGCAGATGACGCAGGACGGCGAGGACGAGCAGGTGGAGTTCATCACCGAGGGGCGGTACCAGGCCGAGGACGGCGCGGTGCTTTTGCAGTATGACGAAAGCGACCTGTCCGGCATGGCGGGCTGCACCACGGATCTCCGCATAATCGGGGAGAAGGTGAAGATGGAGCGCCACGGCGCGGCGGTCGGCGTGGACACCGCCATCGAGTTCGAGCGCGGGCGGCGGTTCAAGGGATATTACGAGACGCCCTTCGGCGCCGTCGAGATGGAGGTCCTCACGAACTTCGTCGTAAACAGGCTGGAGCCCGAGAAAGGCTCGGGCTATCTGGACATCGACTACAACATCTCGTTGAAGGGACTGTCCGAGAGCCGCAGCCGCCTGAAAATCGAAATAATGTGAAGCGCGCCGCCTCGCGCCGCGCGGTTAGGGGAGGCACGCGATGAACCCATTCAAGATGCGCAAATTCGCCAAAGTCGTGGCGCTCATAATAGTCGCCGCCATGGTCATCACCTCCGTCATGGCGTTGATCACCATGGGAGTCCAGGTGGTGGTATTCGGAGCCGACGGCGACGCCGCCGCGGACGCCTATCTGGACGCCCGCGCGAAATACCTCAAGGAATACGTCAAGCTGATAGCGCGGGACTATAAGGACAATGTGGACTACAAGCTGCTGATGGACGGCGCCTTCGCCGGCGTTGCGGACATTCTGGGCGACCCGTACAGCGAGTATTATCTCGACATAGACAAGGCGAAGGACTTCCTCTCCTCCGCCAACGGCCTCTACGAAGGGGTGGGAGTCAGCGTGGAAGTCACGGAGGCGGGCGTGAGGGTCATCTCCGCGTTGCCCGGATCGCCCGCGGCGAAGGCGGGCATACGCTCCGGCGACGTGCTGGTGGAGGTTGACGGCGCGTCGCTGGCGGGCAAAACCGAGGCCGAGGCGTTGGCCATGCTGCGCGGCCCCGTCGGCGCCCCGCTTAAGCTGCTGGTGCGCAGGGACGGCGCGGACGTCCCCTTCTCCCTGGTCAGGGACGTGGTGCGCGCCACGTCGGTGTATTACGGGCTGACGCGGGGCGGCATCGGCTACGTCCAGATAACGTCCTTCGACGACGACACGGACAAGGAGTTCCTGGAGGCCAGAGACGCGCTGTCGAAGCAAGGGGCCTCCGCGCTGGTCCTGGATTTGCGCGACAACCCAGGAGGCGTCATGGAGACCATGCTGAATGTGGCCGACATGCTGCTCCCGCCCGGGGCGACGGTGACGCACCTGACGCGCAAGGGGCTTATACGCGACTCATACAAGACGCCGGGGAAGAATTATAAAAAAATGCCGCTGGCGGTTCTGGTGAACGGCGGGTCGGCCAGCGCGTCGGAGATGCTCGCGGCGGCGCTCCAGGACAATAAGGCGGCGGTTTTGGTGGGAACGACCACCTACGGCAAAGGCGTGGGGCAGACGGTGGCGGATCTCGACGACGGCGGCATACTGAAGCTTTCCACTTTCTATTTCCTGAGCCCGAACAAGAGGGACATCGACAAGGCGGGAGTGACGCCCGACTACATCGTGGACATACCGACGGAGCCAAAGGCGGGGGCTCTAATGGAGGCGTACAAGGCGTTCGCGCCTATGACGGAAAAGACGAAGCCGGCCTTGGGGGACGTGGGGCTGAACGTTTTCGGCGCCCAGCAGAGGCTTAAGCTGATGGGCCATGCCGTGCCGACGAACGCCGCCATGGACGGCGCCACGGCCAGCGCGGTGGCCAGGTTCCAAAGCGCCGAGGGCCTGTATTCCTACGGCGTGCTGGACTATTCCACGGCCAGGCGCCTGGACGCCGCCTGCCTGGAATTCATAGCGCGCGCGGGCAAGGGGGCGGACACGCAAATGGCTAAGGCGGCGGAATTGCTGGAAAAAAGTGTGGATTAGCATTAGCGCGGGGGCCTGGCGTCCCGGCAGGAGGGAGACAAAATGAGCAAGAGCAAGAACAAGAAGGAAAAAAAAGGGGCGTCGGGAAAGATTTTCAGGGTCATAGCGGCGATACTTTTGGGGCTGCTGTTCCTGCTGTTGAGCGACGACGGGGAAAAGGAAAAGGGCTGAACGGCTCCAGGGGGGCCTAGTAGAACATCCTGTCGGGCAGGGTCAGCCGCTTCACGGCTGATCGGCCCAGGGACAGCAGTATGAAGGATATGACCACCACCACCACGTAGTTCTCGACCAGGAAGGACGAAGCTGGGAGAAGTTGCGGCAACAAGTCGGACTCCTCGAACCGATAGACGGACAGCCTGCCAAACAGCTCCTCGCGCGGCCCGTCCAGAACGATGGCGGCCAGCAGGGCCGCCGACGCCAGCGCGTAGAGCGCCGTGCCCGCGTTATAGGCGACTCGCACGGCCTCTTTCTTTTTTTGCCACAGCAGGACGCAGAAAGCCAAGAACGCGAGCAGGGCCGAAGCCGCCAGCGCCGCCAGGCTCATGTTCAGCAGGTTGCGGAACCGCGACATGGCCGCGCCCTCCCCCACGCCGAAAACGGGGCGCTCGCGCCCCATGTAGTTGGCCGTGTACTGGAAGTTGTCCAGTTTCCCCAGCATGTAGTTGGAAAAAAAGCGGGCGAGGTTGTCCGTGGTCTCGTCCAGGTTTATTTCCTTCATGACGCCGCTCCGGTTCAGCTCAAAGCGGTAGACGTCGGCAATCCGAAAAGAGACGTTCGCCGCGGCGAGGATGCAGACGACGGGTATGAGCAATATCAGTATGGCGAATATGAGCCTGTTAAGAAATTTCATGGCGCGGCGCGGCCTGTCGGCCGTCAGTGCTTTATGCCGGTCAGCCTCTCGGCCTCGCGTCTGTAAAACTCCGTCAGCTCTTCCATGGACTTAAAGGAGGCCGGATCCACGTCGCCCGCCGACGTGGCCGCCGCAGGGTCGGGGCCTGTCTGGGAAGGGGCCTCGCCCGCCGTAGCCCCGCCCGCCGTCCAGGAGTCTTGCGGCGAGGGCGCTTCGGCCTCCGCGCCTTCCTCGGCGCCGTCGCTTTGGTGGAACAAGTCCGAGAAGGGGCGCGGCTTAAGCGAGGGGTCCCCCACGGTGTTGGAAAATCTGAGGTATAGTATCACGGCTATAACGATTAACAGCCCTAAAAGCAGAAATGGCATCTGTGTTCGTCTCCCTTCAACAATAATAATAATTATAATCGCAAACGATCTTCCTGTCCCGACGCCCGCCCGCAAGACCGGACGGACGCCGCCGTCGGCCTCCCGGATAAAGAGGCGGGCGGTATCAGCATAAGCGCCACTACCTATGATACACGAAAACGCCCAAAGAGTAAAGGGGAGTTCAAAAAAAGCGCGGTTACCGCCAGCCGCGCCCGATTCCTGCAACACGTCGCCAATTCATCAAAAAAGTACAATTAATGTTGCTTCACCATATGTATTTTGCAAAATTAAATAGATCGCATAGGAGAAATATGTTTTAGGTCAAAATTGTATCTGCGTTAGTGTTGTCGGTGAAACTCTGGGCTTACGACACGCACAAAACGAGTAGCCTAGCTGGAAGCGCTATTCGAAAAATTGAATTCAAAAAAGAACTTTGGCCGAAACTATTTACATCACCTTCCAAAAGATATATAATCACACTATCCGAGATTGGTTGTATTTTTAGCTTCCAGTATGACTTCAAGAGGTGGTCTTGCTGTAGCGTCATGATTTGTGCCACGAGACTTGTTTTGCCGAGTTGCCGGCCTGTCCGGCGCGGGCGGCGGGCGCGCGTTATTGCTGGACGCGTCTCCACTGCTTCAAGGCGAGGGGGTTCGGGCCGAGGAGGTTGTGATGACGAGCAAGAGGCGTTCCGATCCGACCCGCAGGTTCAAAGCGCGGGGAACCGCGCGCAAGGCAAAGAATGTGAGGCCCCCGCCTGAAGCCGCGCCATGATGACGTCTGACGGGGTCGTTGCTTCTGACGGCCGAAAAGTTGTTAGTTGAGTAGTTTAAAGAAGGAGTTATTAGCTATGAAGACAATTTTTGGAAGGAAAAAGGCATTACTAAGCATAAGCGCTATAGCGTTCGCTCTGGCGCTCATGATCGGCGGCACTTTCGCCTGGCTGACCCAAGGCATCCTCGGTCCCCAGACCACTGATTTCGGCGTCCTGAGCGTCGAGAGCAGAGGCATCGAGCTGGGCGCCAACGACACCGACACGGTCATCTACCTGCAGCCGGGTTATTCGTGGCCCGAGACGGGCGGAGGCTACATCTCCAACGTGGGCACCGTGGACGCATTCGTGGAGATCACTACCCCCACGGTCTATCTCACCAGGGATATTGACGGTAAGAAGCTGACCGCCGCCAACGGCACTCTCGACCCCGACACGGGCGTATACACCAACATCGCCAACACCGATCTGTACGAGGCGGGCTACACGGTGCTGCCGAACGACGCCGCCACCGAAGCCACCTACGTGGGCACTGACGATGCGGCTTGGGATGTCCTGACCAACCCGACGATCCACGACGTGGTCAGCCACATGAAGCTAGTGAAGGACGGCAAGGAGAGGCATTTCCTGTTCTTCAACGCCTCGGGCAAGTATTACGTGCGTGACGACAACGGCGACACCGTCTACAACGCGGACGGCACGCCGGCGATCGTAACTGTGCCGGCCGTGACTTTGGCCGTGCAGCCCAAGTTGGATCTGGCTACCCATGCTATAAAAATGGGCAACGACTGGAACGGCGCTTACATGAAGGGCTTCAAGGTTCACGCGGTTCAGGGCGCCTACCAGCAGGCCATCTTCGATGTCGTGGGACTGACCCCGGCTGATTTTGCCGCTCTGGAGTGGGCCGACAACACCACAGTGCAGCTGCGCGCGAGGTCTGCTGCGCCCAGGATCACTCCCGCCCAGTTCCTGGAAAGGTACGCTTTCGCGAAATAGCGCGACCGTCCTAGGACGCCAGCGTTAACGTAACAGTTCGGCGCGCTATGCTCAACGCATGGCGCGCCGTTTTGATCGGAAAGGAAGCTGATTAGTTTTAAGGGGGGACAAGCATATGATCCAGCAGTCCATGTTCGACGACAGACAGACCAGCAGCCCGCTGGCAAGCCGCATGAGGCCGCAAAGCCTGGACGAATTCCTGGGGCAGAGCCACCTGCTGGGGGAAGGCAAGATAATGCGCCAGATGATAGACGCGGATGCGGTCACTTCCATGATATTCTGGGGGCCTCCCGGGGTGGGCAAGACCACTCTGGCCGGCGTCATAGCCGCCAAGACACATGCGCATTTCATCGAGTTCAGCGCCGTGACCAGCGGTATTAAGGAAATAAAAGAAGTGATGGGCAAGGCGGAGTCGAACCGGGTCATGGGTGAGAGGACTATTCTATTCGTAGACGAGATACACCGCTTCAACAAAGCCCAGCAGGACGCATTCCTGCCCTTCGTGGAAAAAGGCAGCATCATCCTCATAGGGGCCACTACGGAAAATCCTTCCTTTGAGATAAACTCGGCGCTGCTGTCGCGCTGCAAGGTGTTCGTGCTTCACGCCCTGAGCCGCGAAGAGCTGACGGCTCTGCTGGAGAGGGCCATATCGGATCCCAGGGGTTTCGGCAATGAGGGCGTGGGCATAACGGACGACATGCTTTCCGCCATCGCCGCTTTCGCCAACGGAGACGCCAGGACGGCCCTGAACACGCTGGAGATGGCCTTGCTCAACGGCGAGCGTGAAAACGGCAGGATCACCGTCACGGCTGAGACCTTGGAGCAATGCATGAGCAGGAAATCCCTGCTTTACGACAAGAACGGAGAGGAGCATTACAACCTCATATCCGCTTTGCACAAATCCGTCAGAAACAGCGACGCGGACGCGGGGCTGTATTGGCTGGCGCGGATGTTGGAAGCGGGCGAGGATCCCCTATACGTGGCCAGAAGGCTGGTTCGGTTCGCCAGCGAGGACGTGGGGCTGGCCGACAGCAGAGCCTTGGATATCTGCGTCGCCGCCTATCAGTCCTGCCACTTTCTAGGTATGCCCGAATGCAACGTCCATCTGGCTCATGCGGTGATATATCTCGCCGCCGCCCCTAAGTCCAACGCCGCCGCGACGGCGTATTCGCTGGCGGCGAAAGACGCGAGGGAAATGCTGGCGGAGCCCGTGCCTCTGCACCTGCGCAACGCCCCCACCAAGCTTATGAGAGACCTTGATTACGGGAAGGGCTACCAGTACGCCCATGACTTCGAGGACAAGCTTACGCGGATGACCTGCCTCCCGGAATCCTTGCTCGGCAGAAAATATTACAGGCCCACGAATCAGGGCACGGAAAGCAGAATAAAAGAGAGGCTGGAACAGATCGAGGCTTTCAAGAACGAAAAGAGCTAATATTAACCCGCATTTATTGCTCTCTCTTCAAAAGATATTGGCCGATACCATCCCCCGACATCCGCCCAATAATTTTGGGCGGAATCTAAAAAATGATATGTATAAGACGGGCCTCCAACACAAAACTCCCTGGAACCTCCAAAGTCCCAAGGAGTCTGCTGCTACCGCAGAGCCTCACGAAAGAATCCGATCAGATTTCGCCGACTCTGCGCTCTTTCTGTTTCAAAATCCGCAGAGCGGATCTTGAAACAGAACACAGAATGATGTTGGTCGGAGTGGTGAGATTCGAACTCACGACCACTTGACCCCCAGTCAAGTACGCTAACCAAGCTGCGCTACACCCCGAAACCAGGTCCCCTCGCTTGCCTGAGGGCAAGACGTCCTACGTCGCGTCCCCATGCGGCTCACCAAATGGAACCCTTAAAAAGTATACCCTAAAACAGGTGCCGTTGTAAAGGGTTTTTTTGTGCCAAGACAAAGCTTCAGGCGCGGCCGGGCATTATATCGCCCCACCGTCCGAATTCAGCCGTTTTCGCATTTTCTCCTTGTCCATGGCGGCCTGTACCGCCGTGTCGGCGGCGATCTTCCCTTGTCGGGCCAGATTCAGCAGACTGGTGTCCATGGTTATCATGCCTTCAGCCGAGGAAGAATATATGAGGCTTTCCATTTGATGGCCGTTCGCCTCCCTTATCATGTTCCGTACGGCGTTGTTGCACACCACTACCTCGAAAGCCGGCACGGGTAGCCCGTCCACGGCCGCCACGAGCTGTTGCGACACAATCCCTTGCAGAACCATGGATATCTGTATGCGGATTTGCTGTTGTTGCTCGGCCGGAAACGAATCTATTATCCTGTCCACCGTGTTTACCGCGCCCGTCGTGTGCAGGGTGGATATGACCAGATGCCCCGTCTCCGCCGCCGTCACCGCCGCCTTTATGGCCTCCGAGTCCCGCATCTCCCCTAAAAGTATCACGTCAGGCGCCTGCCTCAGCACCGAGCGCAACGCGGAGGCGTAGCTCTCCGTGTCCGTCTGTATCTCCCGCTGGGTCACGACTCCCATCTTATGGTGATGCAGATATTCTATGGGATCCTCTATCGTTATGATGTGGGCATTTCTGGAACTGTTTATCGCGTCGATAAGACAGGCCAGCGTGGTGGATTTGCCGCTGCCTGCCGGCCCCGTGACCAGCACCATGCCCCTGGTGAATTCCGCCATGGCCATCACGTTGTCCGGTATGCCCAGCGCGTTCCTGTCGGGCAACAGGAAATCCACCACGCGGATAACGGCGGCGAGGGAACCGCGCTGTTTAAACACGTTCACGCGGAAACGCGCCAGCCCCGGCAAAGCGAAGGAGAAATCGTCGTCCCCGTCGCGCCCGCTGGCAACGCCGTCTATATCCCTGCTCGGCAAAACGTCGTACATCCCTTTGATCAGTCGGAATATCTCGCTCGGTTGCAGCTTTTCGGCCTCAAAACGCTTTATGTTCCCGTTTATCTTATAAGCGACAGGCAAGCCAGGCACCAAAAGCACGTCCGACGCGTTCAAAGCCACCGCCTTTTCAAGCACCTCAGTTATGGTTGATTCCATCATCGCCTCTCGCCCATCATCCGCGCCCAGACGCGCCGCCCCATGATATCCGCCCGCCGCAATCCCGCAATGGGGTTTAGTTTCCCTGCCATACAGGCAACTCTTGTTCCCTCGCCGTCGTCTCCTTCGCCTCCATGCGCCATGACAGAGGCTCGCACACTCCCGGCCTCGGGAGGGAAAGCGCCACGTCCAGCGTGAGCAAGGCCCCTGTCTCTATGCTGTAAGCCACCCTTATGCCGTCCCCCTCATATTCCGCGAGAGCATAGGCCACGTCTCCGTCCAAGGCGCGTATGGCCTCTTCCAACGCCTTGAGCCCGGTGGCGTCGGGTCTGCCCTCCCCTAAGGGCCAAAACTCCGAGGCCTTCGCGCTGACAAGCGCCGCGAGGCTGTCAGCCTCGTAGTACGATGAGACCATTTCCGCGTTTTTCTTGGTCAGCCGCAGATCCGCCTGCGCGGAAGCGAAGGCCAGCACGGCGAAAACCGTGACGCACAATATCAGCAACACGGAAAACATGGTCGTAACCCCCACGCCCGAGGATACCGGCAAGTCTAAGTCGGTTTTCACGCGCCGCGCGGTCGCCCCTCTGGCGTAAGCCTCGTAACCCGCGCCCATCAAGCCCTCCTTAAAGCGGTGTTTTTCGTTGCCGTCAATTGATATATCTCCTTCCTGCCCGAGACGACGATATGCGCCGTTTTCAAAACCCCATCCCCCGAGATCCGCATTTTAAGCACGAAAGCCACCCCCAGGGGCTCCCGCGCCACGTCCCAATTCTTATCGAAATACACGGTTATCTCGTCAGAGGCGCTGAGGCTGCCCTGCAGGCTCCCCGCCAACGCCGCCGCGTCATCACGGGCGTGGAACTCTTCAGCGGCGTTTTGCGCCCGGTTCACTGCTTGATTTAGCCGTTCGCTGCCGGAGGCCGCCTCAAAGGCGCGGGCGAACACGCTCCCGCATATGCCCATGCTTAGCGTGAAAATAAGTATCGCCAGTATCAGCTCAGTCAAGAACAGGGCTGAACGCGAGTTGCCTTTTACGCTTGCGTAACTTCTATCCATAAGTCCCTCATGAAAGTCCCGAGCGCGGCGTCAGAACAAGGCGCGCGCGCTGCCCGCCGCCGTCGATGGCGATGACGTCCACGCTGTCCCCCGCAGCCTCAAAGCTCATGGCCGCGACAGGCATGATGGGCACGCCGGACTCCGGCTCCTGCTCCAAGCCTTCCTCGGTGAACATCTCACGCAGCTGCCCGCCATAGCAGTAAAGCAGTGTCACATAGCCGATCCCGTCTATCTCGCTCTTCAACGCCAGGGCGCTCATGCCCTTCAAGTCGCGAACCTCCACGCCGCCTCGACTGTCCCCCAGTCTGACCTGATTAGCCACGTAAGACAGCGCCGTCCGCTGGAAATAGTTCGACGCGGAAGTCCGGTTCGTTCCGTTATATACGGATATGCCCAGCGCCAGCACTCCCACGGACAGCAGAACGAACAACCCCGTTAGCGCCAGCGCCGCCACCGTGTCCATCATGCGCGCGGCATTTCCGACCAAGCCTCTGATAACCACCACGCCCTTTCTATTGCCCGACCATGAAATCCGATATCCGCCCGGCAGGCAGCACCGTTATGTCGGGCATCAAATTCGAAGCCACATAGTCGTAATAAATCACGTACTTCCTCTCGTCCGGCCTAACGCCGTAATGCTCCTTCAAATACGCGAAATCCGCAGGGTACGTCCCCTCCAAGGCGTAGCACTGCACCGCCGCCCTGCGCAGGCTTTCATACGTCAGAGCCACGCCCTCGTTGCCGGAGCGCTCGGAGATGCCGGACGCAACGCCGGCAAAGATGGCGACAATGATCACGAACAGCGCCACCGAAACGAAGGTTTTGACAAACAGCTTTTTCCTGCTCTGGATGATGTCCATATTTTATACTTATCCCTCTTTAAATTCCACCCAAAATTATTGGGCGGACGTCGGAAGATAGTATCTGCTAATCCGCTTCAATGTAACATTTTAAACGCGGATTATTGCTCACGCCCCTATCGCGCTCATCATGCCGATAAGCGGCAGCATCACGGACAGCAGCACCAGGCCCACCGACAGCGCCAGCACCACTATGAGCGCGGGCTCCAGCTTGTTCACCATGCCCAGAAGCAACGCGTCGGAATCGCTCTCGCAAATACCCGCCACCTCGCGCATGGCCTGTTCCATAATTCCCGAGCGAAAACCGGCCGAAAGGAGCCCGGACTGAAGCTTGGTGAAAAGGCCGACATCTTCAGCGGCCTTGGGAAACGTGGCCCCCTTCTCGACGCCATCCTTGCACGCGGCGATCCTTCCTGAAAAAGAATTTTCGTCCAGCAACTCTCCGGAGCGTTCCAACGCCTCGCCGATATCCAGCCCGCTGGACAGCATAAGGGACATCGCGGAGGAGAAACGGCTCCTGGCTATGGCCAGATTCAGGCGGTTGCCAAAGAACACGCCGTCAACGGCGCGGGAAAGCTTCTGCCTGCCCGCCGGGCTCAGGCTCAGCAGCGCCGCCGCCAAAGTCCCCAGGACAAACAGGCACGAGAGAGCCAGCGCCGTCGCCTTGCTGGCGGCTCCCACGCTCAAAAGAGCGGAAACGGTAGCGTTCACCGCCACGCCCATGTCGCTGAACACCTGTTCGAAAACAGGCAGCACTTGGGAAACCAGGACAAAAAGTATGACGGCTGTCACGATGAGCATGACCGCAGGGTACAGCACGGCGTTTTTTATCATTTTGGAAATGCCCGCTTCCCGTCGATAGTACTCCGTCAAAGACTCAAGGACGGCTTCCAGCTTGCCTGTCACCTGCCCTATGTCTATCATTCGCACCATATGCGGCGGGAAACGCCCCACCTCCGATAACGCCTTCGACAAGCTGTACCCCTCGTCTATCAGCAGATGGATGCGCGACAGCAGCTCCGTGTCCGCGTCGGTCGAAGCGTCCTCCAAAAGTATGTCAACGCTTTTTTCCACGTTAATGCCTGACTTGATCATCATGGAAAGCTTCAGGCAAAATACAGACAGTTCCTCGTTGCTCAACTGCCTCACGCCAATATCAGCCATTAGTCCCTCCCCCGTCCTGTTCGTTCACCTCACGTACTTCGGCGCGTAATTCGAGCCGTCCCCTATATATTTGTATATCTCAGGGCTCCCCTTGCCCCCTGAGGCGAAGGTGGGGTCCATCAGCGAGAATTTCTCACCGTCGAAATAAATCGCCTTGTCTATCCATCCCACCGTCTCAACGAAAACATTTATCCACGCGTGATACGCCGTCCCGGCGTATCCGATTACCAGCTTGCTGGGAATGCCCTGGGACCGCAGCATGGCGCAGGCCAGCGCGGCGTAGTCGAAGCATATCCCCTTTTTCGCCTGCAGGACGGAATCCGGCTTGGGCAGATAGTTCGTCGCCACGTTTTTGGCCAGGTCGTAGTCGTAGCTGAGGTTGGTCACTATGTAGTGGTATATCGCGTCCAGCTTGTCGAAATCGCTCTTCGCCCCCGCCGTGAGCGCCGTCGCCTGGGCCGCCGTGGCATGGGCTTCGCCGTAATCCACGTACTGGTTCGGGTAAAGGAAGGGCAACATCCCGTTCCTCAGCGCCAGCCGCAAGGTGTGGCCGTACGCCAGCGCGTATTTCGTGCCGCTCACGTTCTCCAGGACGTTGACCGTGTATTCCCCGTCGCCCTCCGTGAGGGGGTATATCTCCTGAACTCCGGCGTTGTTGAGGTTGTACGTGTACGTGACGCCGTCTTTTTTCGTTATCTGAACCTTGATGGTAACGCTCTTGCCGCCCGTGTATTTGACGAGCAGATAGCCTTCGGCTAAATTCGAGGCGTCTATCTCCGCCTTGTCGTTCTTGAACACGCTCACGCCCGACAATCGGCTCTGTATGGCGGGCACGGACATGTTCGCGGCGAAAACGGCTTCGGCGGCCCAAGAGACTTGCGGCGCCGCAGGCCCCCCAAATCCGCTGAAGGCCAGGAACGCGGCAAGGCCCAGCAATGCCGGTATGGCCGAAAGTTTTAAGTTTTTGACCGTGTTAAGCATGATTACCTCTTTTATATTCCAATCGTCGAAATATCCTGTATTTAACGGTATAGATATACCCGTACACTAATTGTATCACAACATTATGGTTTTATCCAGCGAAACCGCCACGTTACGGATTATTTTTTAGAAAGAGCCTTCCGACGGACGGCGGCTTGCAAAAAAAGCCGTTCTCGGTTATATTATGATATATGTTAACTTATCCTTTTTTAATTCCGCCCAAAATTATTGAGCGGACGTCGGAAGGTAGTATCTGCTAATCCGCTTCAAGATAACATTTTAAATGCGGATCAATATTATATGATTATATGCGGCATGGCGGCCTGGGCACGGGCGACGGCAGCCGTGAGAAAGGAGCGGGATGGAACACGCGGAATTCAGAACGGAAAGGGACTCCATGGGAGATGTCGAAGTCCCTGCGAACCGATTTTGGGGGGCTCAGACCCAGCGCAGCATCGATAACTTCAAAATCGGGTGGGAGAAGATGCCCGTCGCCGTAATTCGGGCTTTCGCGACGCTGAAAAAGGCGGCCGCCCTGGCGAATCACGAGCTGGGCGTTTTGGATCGCGAGAAGGCGGACGCAATAAGCGAAGCCTGCGACAGGATAAGGTCCGGCGAGCTGGACGCCCACTTCCCCCTGTCCGTTTGGCAGACCGGCAGCGGCACTCAGACCAACATGAACGTCAATGAGGTTATAGCCCGGCTCGCCGGCCTTCACCCCAACGACGACGTCAACAAAGGGCAAAGCTCCAACGACACGTTCCCTACGGCCATGCACATGGCGGCAGTGATCGAGACCGAAAGCCATCTGCTGCCGGCCCTTCAGGATCTCGAGTCCGTGTTTTCCGCCCTTGCCGCCGAATATGCCGACATAGTGAAAATCGGCAGGACGCACCTGCAAGACGCCACGCCGCTGTCCTTGGGACAGGAAATCGGCGCCTGGCGGGCTATGCTGGCCGAATCCGCCGCCATGATCCGCTCATCTCTGTCACCCGTCAGGAGACTGGCGTTGGGCGGGACTGCAGTGGGAACCGGGCTTAACGCCTGCCCCAGGTTCGACGTCGTCTCCGCGAGGATAATAAGCGAGCTTACGGGGCAGAACTTCGCCGCCGCTGAGAACAAATTCCACGCGCTCACGTCCAAGGACGCGTTAACCCACCTCCACGGGGCTTTTAAGACCCTGGCGGCAAACCTGATGAAGATCGCCAACGACGTGCGTCTGCTGTCCAGCGGCCCCCGTTGCGGCATAGGGGAATTGACCATACCTGAGAACGAGCCCGGCAGCTCCATCATGCCGGGCAAAGTGAACCCTACCCAGTGCGAGGCGCTGACTATGGTGTGCTGCCAGGTCATGGGGAACGACGTGACCGTCGGCATCGCGGCGGCCTCAGGCAACTTCCAGCTTAACGTGTTCATGCCTGTGCTGATATACAACCTCCTGCAGTCCGAAAAGCTGCTGGGGGACGCCGTCAACTCGTTCAACACGAACTGCGCCAGGGGAATAAAACCCAATAAAAAGATTATCAGTGAAAACTTGGCGAACTCATTGATGCTGGTGACTTGCCTGACGCCGCGCATAGGATATGACAACGCGGCCAAAATAGCCAAGCACGCCCACGAAAACGGGGCCTCCCTGAGAGAGAGCGCCTTGTTTTTAGGGTTTCTCAGCGAAGATGAATTCGATGCTTTGGTAAAACCCGAGAAAATGCTTTAAGCAAGAGGTGTTTATGAAAAATATTGCCATAGAGCTCGGGCTGGCGAGCGAGACCAACGACGTCGAGAAATACGCCGACGCCTTCGAAGATGAGATGTTGCGCGGCTTGCGCGGCGAGGAAAGCTCGCTTTTGATGCTCCCTACCTATATTTGCCAAGAAGAGTTGGCGTCCGCCCTTGACATGGGTGAAGAAGATTTTGAACGCGGAGGAAATGAGGGCGCCAACGTGGCTGTCATCGACGCGGGAGGAACGAACCTGCGCATCGCCTTGGTCGGCTTTGCGGGAGGGGCGCCGAATATCCGTCGCTTCGCGAAGTACCCTGTGCCCGGTTCCCAAAAAGCGGTTAGCGCGGAGGAGTTTTTTGACGCCTTGGCCGTTTATCTGGAACCCATAATATCTCAAAGCGACAGGATCGGCTTCTGCTTTTCAAATCCCGCCGAAATCCTGCCCAACAAGGACGCCAAGATCATAACTTTCACAAAGGAGGTCCAGGTCTCGGGCGCGGCCGGCACGGTTCTCGGGGAGTCCTTGAACGAGGCGCTCAGGCGCCGCGGGGCGCCGCACGGCAAAAAAATCGTCGTTCTCAACGACACCGTGGCCACCCATCTCAGCGCGATGGCCAATCCCGGCGAAAGAAAAAAACATGCCGGCCATATAGGGCTGATTTTGGGGACAGGCATCAACGCCAGCTACCCTGAGCAGAATTCCGCGATAACCAAAAACGACGCTTTGCGCGTGAAGTCCGGCGCGACCGTGATAAACACCGAGGCGGGGGGATTCGATAAATTCCCTCAAAACGAAGTGGACAGCCGTTTCATGGCGGCGACCGCCGATCCCTCGTACCACAGGTTCGAGAAGATGGCGTCAGGGGCGTACCAGTATGCTCTGCTTTTGGAGTGGATAAGGCACGCGGCGGATCTTAAAGCCTTTTCCTCGGCTTTTTCCGAAAGACTGGGCACGTTGGCCTCCATCCCCATAGGCGACGCCGATCTGTTTCTGTTCGGATCGGGGGATGACGCGCTGACGAAGCTTTGCGCGTCCGACGCGGACGCTCGGGGGCTCAGACAGCTGATCGAAGCGTTCTTTGACAGGATAGCCTTTATGACTGCGGCGATGCTGACGGGCATACTGAAAAGAATGGGCGAAACGCCCAAAGATCCGGAGCGTCCTGTTTGCATATCAGCCGAAGGCACGACCTTCTACAACGCGAAACTGTTGCGGCCGGGGCTTGAGCGCCACATGAAAGCCGCCGCGGCTGACAGGCTGGGGCTGAATTACGAATTCACGAGGATTGAAAATGCCACTATCATAGGCTCCGCCGTGGCCGGATTGACGGCCTGACGACGGCCTTTCCCCATCGACGCGGATCGGACGGAGGACGGGCCGTCGGCAGAGCCGCCCGCCCGTCCGAGGGCCTGGCCCCGTTCGGTGTGACCCGGTTCAGCCCGGCCCGGCAAAGCCGGCATAAATGGCAGGCTTATGCTCCAGGGATGTCATACACGCCGGGCCTTCTGTTCGATATGCTCCCTACCGCCGCGCTTATCTGCTCCGGGTAATCCGGATCCACGTAGGCCTGGAAAAAGCAGCCCTTGTCGGAGGCTCCCGC
>JAIRPE010000106.1 GCA_031257175.1 Eubacteriales Family XIII. Incertae Sedis bacterium
GCTTGACGCGGTTCTTGCGGCGCGGTATTATCTATGTATGGATAAAACTAGGGAACAAACCGCCATGCGCGTTTCCCGCGTCACTATAGCCTGCAACGTCGCGCTGTCCGCGTTCAAGATGTTCGCGGGCGTTCGCGCCAATTCAGCGGCCATGGTTTCTGACGCCGTGCATACCGTCTCGGACGTTTTCAGCACGGTCATAGTGATCGTCGGCGTGAAGCTGGCCAACAGATCGTCTGACAAGGAACACCAATATGGCCATGAACGCTTTGAATGCGTGGCCGCTATAGTGTTGGCGGTGGCTCTTTTCGCAACCGGGGCGGGCATCGGCTGGTCCGGGGCGCGACGGATAGCATTCTCGGTTGAAGGGGTATTCCAGACGCCTGGGAAACTGGCTTTAATCGCGGCCGTCGCGTCAATAGCCGCAAAGGAGCTTATGTTTTGGTATACGCGCTTCGCCGCGAAACGCGTGGGTTCAAGCGCCCTGATGGCGGACGCCTGGCACCACCGCTCCGACGCCTTGTCATCCGTCGGCAGCTTCGCGGGCGTTTTGGGGGCGCGCTTAGGGTTCCCCGTGCTTGACCCAGCCGCTTGCGCCCTTATCAGCTTGCTGATTCTGAAGGTCTCTGTTGACATATTTCGCGACGCGGTGGGCAAAATGACGGACAGGGCTTGCGACGAGGAGACCACGGCGGGCATTCGGGCGGTGGTATTGGCCCAGGCGCGCGTGCGCGGCGTGGATCAGCTCAAAACCCGATTGTTTGGGGACAGGATATACGTGGACGTGGAGATAAACGCCGACGGGGACTGCACGTTGCGGGAGGCGCATGAGACGGCTCAAAGGGTTCATGACGCCATAGAGCAAGAATTCCCTGCGGTAAAACACTGCATGGTGCATGTGAACCCGACGGACTGACGTCATGCCTATATGATGGGGCTGTCCGCCCCGCCCCACAAGCTAGCGGCCGCCATCCCCTTTACATTTCTCCCGAGTTCATGTATACTCTTTTTGTGGTGCGCCTTCAATGGCGCGAGGTAGGTTGTCCCTTGGGGGCAAATCGTAGGGAAAGAGGTGTTTTGTTTTATGGCGCAGATTATTTCGCTTGTCGTGTTGCTCTTATTCATTTCTATTATCGTCGCCATCGGGCTTTTCAGCACAAAAAAAGCTATGACAGTGGACGGGTTCCTGCTGGGCGGCAGAAAGATAGGCCCTTGGCTTTCCGCCTTCGCTTATGGGACCACTTACTTCTCGGCCGTGATTTTCGTGGGATACGCCGGGATGTTCGGCTGGACTGTGGGATTTTCAGGCATATGGATCGGCATAGGGAACGCGCTTCTCGGCTGCCTGCTGGCCTGGTTGGTCTTGGCCAAGCCGACGCGTAAGCTCACCCACGCCCTGAACGCCAGAACCATACCTGAGCTGTTTGAGCGCCGCTACCTGAGCCGGGGCATGAAACTCTACTCCGCAGTGATCATCTTCGTGTTTCTCGTCCCCTACGCGGCAGGCGTCTACAAAGGTTTAGGGGCTTTGTTCAGCTCGATTTTCGTCGGGGCGCCGCCCAGCGTGTGCATAGCCATAGTGGCGGTGATAACCGCCGTCTACCTGGTGCTGGGCGGGTATGTGGCGACCTCTTTGAACGATTTCATTCAAGGGGTCATCATGGTCGTGGGCCTGATAGCCATGATAGCGCTCCTGTTGACCCGCCCGGAGGTGGGCGGTCTGGCGGCCGGGTCGATGAAGCTGGCTGCTATTGACCATAACCTGACGGATATGTTCTCCCCTTCAAACTTAAAAGTCCTGCTTCCGAACATATTGCTCACTAGCTTCGGCGTGTGGGGAATGCCGCAGATGGTTCATAAATACTACGCCATCAAGGATGAGCAGAGCATAAAGACGGCCACCGTCGTCTCCACGCTCTTCGCCTTGTTCATAGGCGGCGGCGCCTACTTCAGCGGGGCGCTGTCGAAGCTTTTCATCAACGCCGACGCGGCGGGGATGCCGGACGTGGCGGGCGGTTATGACGGCGTGGTTCCCTCCGTGCTTATGACAGTGCTAGGGGAGGGAATTTTCCAGAATATCGTGCTTGGCGTCATCATGCTGCTACTCCTGTCGGCCTCCATGTCCACCCTCTCGGCCATCGTGCTTTCTTCCAGCTCGGCGGTGTCCATCGACCTGGTTCAGGAGGTAAAGCCGAACATAAGCCCTGGCAGGCAGTTGCTCATCATGCGGGCCTTGTGCCTGGTTTTCGTGGCGGCGTCGTTCATTTTCGCCACGATGAACATATCGTTCATCGTGAACCTCATGTCTTTCTCCTGGGGCGTGGTGGCGGGTTCCTTCATAGGCCCGTACATCTGGGGGCTGTACTGCCGCTGGGTCACCAAGCCCGGGGCTTGGGCGGGCCTCCTGTCGGGATTGGCCACAGTGGCCGTCATGCTGGTCTATAACACGGCCCTTTCAGGCTTTAACGCCGCGAAATCGCTGGCGCCCATCATGGGCGTGAGCGCCATGTGCGTGTCGTTGGTGGCGGTGCCTCTGGTGAGCCTGGCCACGAGGAAGTATGACGACGAACATTTAGGACGTATTTTCCCGGATAAGAGATGAATGGGCATACGGTTCTGACGACAACATGCTCGCTCCTGCGGCAAAGCTGTCAAGGGACGGCAACCGTTCAATCTATAAAAGCGTATTATTGGACATCAAACGAGGGTAGATGAATGCTTGTTTATCGCGTGGAAGGGAGTAGTGGGGGAAGATGGTTTCATCCCCCACTACCCTTTCTTCAACAACTCCACGGCCTTCTCCATCTGCGGGTCTGACTTCCCGTCGGCCGCCGCCTCCACGACAAAATCGGGGCTGATTCCCACGCCCTGAACCGGATGCTCATCAGGCGTGAAATACTGCGCTATTGTGATACGCGCCCCGTCGCCGTCCCGAAACGCCTCCAACCGTTGCACTATCCCCTTGCCCGTGGTGGCGGTGCCCACCAACGCGCCCCCGCCGTTGTCCTTTATGGCCCCCGCCAGGATTTCAGAAGTGCTGGCCGTGTTCTTGTTTATCAAAACCGCGTAAGGCAAGCCCGTGCCTCCTGGCTGCGATTCGTAGACCTGCTCCCTTCCGTCCCCGTAGCGCAGGGTGGCCACCTTCCCGGCGCCCAGCAGCAGATTCGCCACCTCCACCCCCTGCTCCACTATGCCGCCTGGATTGTCCCGCAAATCGACGACCAGCCCCTTCACCCGCGCCTTCTCCATCTCCGCCAGCTTCGCCTTGAAATCCTCCGCTGTCCGCGCGGAAAAAGCCGCCAGGCGGATGTAACCGATGCCGTCCTCCCTCACGTTGCCGTCCACCGAAGGCGTCAGCACCTTGGCCCTTTTCAGCTTGACCACGAATTCCTCCCCGCCCCTGCGTATTCTGAGGGCCACTTCCGTCCCCTCCCGTCCGCGCAGCTGCTCTGCGGCCTCAGCCAATGCCTTCTCCCTGTAAGATTGCCCGTCGATGAGCAATATCACGTCCCCCGACGCCAGGCCCGCCTTCTCCGCCGAGCCACCCTCCATCACCCTTTCGATAGCCAAATCGCCGTCGCCGTTCCAGTGCAGATAGGCGCCGATGCCGGAGAATTCCCCCTGCGTCCGCTCGTTCTGCCGCTTGAACTCCTCGGCAGTGTAATAGGTGGTGTAGGCGTCCCCCAAGCTGGCGAACTGCCCCTTGTACACGCCGTCCCGCATGGCCCCCTCGTCGATGTCCGAATAGTAATTCTTGTGGATGTAGTCGTCGAAAGCCATAAGCTTGCCGTATTTGTCCTTAAAAGCCGCGTATTCCACGTATTCGGCGCCCGTGAGCGCGTTCCCGCCGCCCAACATGTACACGGCCCCCACGACGGACAGGGACACTAGCGTTCCCAAAAAGAACGTCACGATGAGCAAAAATAACAGATTCCTCTTTTTTATCACAAACATGGGAACATCCCTCTGCAAACTCGCGCCCGCCAATCGCGCCTGCCCCCCACGACGCCCTACCGCGCCGTCGGGCAGATCCGCTCTACTATAAACTGCACCCGCTCCCTGCCGTTCCAGGAGTCCGCCGACGGCCTTCCGTAAAGATCAGCCCGCGCCCCGTCATGGAGGACGTCCGCGAAATCCTCCGCGTAACGAAACAGCACGCAATGCGCCCCTCCCGCGTTGAAACGGACATGCTGCCCTCGATCCCCCATATACGCCACGCCCCTCAACGGCAAATCCCTCATCACGAAAACGGGCGCCTCGTTCCCGTTGCCGAAGGGTTCCATCAGCTTCAGGCTGTTGATAAGCGCGGCGTCCATGTCCTGCGGCCTCAGTTCCGCGTCCGCCTCCAATCCGCGCTCCAAAAGCGTCGGGTTCGCGGCGGCCATGGCCCCCACGTCCGCTATCAGGCCCTGCCTGAACTCTTCCTCATGCTCGCTTCTGAGCAAGAAGCCGCACGCCATGGCATGCCCCCCGAATTTTAGGAAAAAGCGCTCATACTTCTTCAGCAGCTTGTAGATGTCAATGCCCGGCACGCTGCGGCCCGTGCCCTTCAGCAACGCGCCTCGCGCCGCGCCCCCGTCCGTCCCCGCGCCCTTCAAGGCTCCCTCGTCGCCTCGCGCCTCCGTCAGTATTAACGTCGGCTTGTTGTACCGTTCCTTTAGCTTTCCCGCCACAATCCCTGTAATGCCTTCGTGGGCGTCCCCGGCGTTAATGACGTAAATGGGGTCATCCTCCATCTCGAACTCCACTATCCCCCTGCAAAGCTCGAAAACCTCCTCCTGCACGCGCTTACGCAGGGCGTTTTGCTCCACCAAAGCTTCCGTGACGCGCTCCGCCACTTCGGAGTCCTCGGTCAGCAGCCACTCCGCCACCTCCCGCGCCTCGCCCATCCTGCCCGCCGCGTTCATGTGCGGCGCGATGACGAAGGCCACGTTCCCCGACGTTATCTCCTTGCCCTCCAGCCCCGCCCGCCGTATCAGGCGGCGCAGGCCCAGCCTGTCGGTGCGGTTCAGCGCGCGCAGGCCGTATTTGACGATAGTGCGGTTCTCCCCCGTCAACGGCACCACGTCCGCGACGGTGGCTATGGCGACCAGATCCAGCGCCTCGCTCAATATCCCCCTGGGCATCCCCGTCTCGCGCTGCAGCGCCTGAACCAGCTTGAAGGCCACTCCGCACCCCGCGAGATGCGGGAACGGGTACGTCTCCCCCTCCTGCTTGGGATTGATGATGAGGCAGCCCGCGGCCCTACCCTCAATATTGTGGTGGTCCGTGACCAATATCTCCAGTCCCAGCTCCTGCCCGTAAGCCACTTCCTCCGCCGAGACGCTGCCGCAGTCCACCGTCACCACCACCTGTCCGCCGGACGCCGCGATAGAGGCCAGCGCCTCCTTGTTCAGGCCGTAGCCCTCGTCGAAGCGCGACGGTATGTACCAGCTCACTTTGTCCGTGAGCGCCCTCAACGCCTGTGTCATCAGCGCCGCCGAGGTGACGCCGTCCGCGTCGTAATCCCCGTAAACGCAGATATTCCTGCCGCGCCTCACCGCCGACAAAATGAAATCCACCCCTTCCCGCATGTTTTTCAGAAGAAATGGATCGTATGTCAGCTTTGGCCTCTCGGCGAGGAACTCCTCTATATCCCCTTGGCCGCAAATCCCCCTGCGCCGCAACAATTCGCTTATTATCGGATGTAGTCCCATTGTCCTCCTTCTATTTCTTCGTCAGATAATTCATCGGGTTCTTGTAATCCCCGTTCTCGCGCACCTCAAAATGGCAATGGTTCCCAGTGGAAGACCCCGTAGTCCCCACGTAGGCGATCACGTCGCCCTTCGTCACCTTCTGGCCCTCTTTCACCGCCAAACTGCTGTTATGGGCGTAGAGCGTCACCTTCTTGCCGCCGTGGTCAATCATCACCACGTTGCCGTAGCTGTTGTTCCATCCCGCCATGATGACCGTGCCGCTGTTGGCGGCTAGAACCTTAGTGCCGGCCGGCGCGGGTATGTCAATGCCCGTATGCATCTTCTTCACCTTCAGCAACGGGTGCAGGCGGTTGCCGAAGGGCGAGGAAATGGTGTAATACCCAGGGACGGGCCAGGACATCTCGCCGCCCACGTATTGCGCCGCGCTCTGTTTTTTCCTTATCTCGTCGGATATGCGGTTGGCCTCGGCGGTCTCCTCGTCCAGTTGCTTCGACAGTTTTTTCAGGTATTCCTCCGTCTCCAGCTTCGCTTTGGCGACTGCGTCCTTATCCGCCTGTATGGCGCTCCGTTGGGTCTTTTGGGCCGCCTCTTTGGACTCCAAGTCCATCTCAAGGGACTTCAGCTCGCCGCGCTTCGCGTCTATCACCGTGTATTTGTCTTCCATGCTTTCCAGAAGCTTCACGTCGCTCTCGTGTATCTTTTTGACTATGTCCAGAGTGGCCATGAATTCCGAGATGTCGGCGGACGTCAGTATGATGTCCAACACTCCCATCTCGCCGTTCATGTACATGGCCCTGAGCCTGGCGTCCAAATCCTCGTTCTGGGTCTCAATGTCCGCAAGCGCGGCGGCCAACTCCCCTTCCACCACTTGGATGGACTCGCGGGTACGCGCGATCTCGGTCTCCAGCCTCTTTATCTCATCTTCCTTCTGCTTGATGTTCTTGTTAAGCTCGGCGATGCGGTTCCCAAGCTCCGTCTCCTTCTGCTTCGTCACCTTGATTTCGGCCTTTGTCTTGCTGATTTTGTCGCGGGCGGCCTTCAAGTCGGTCTCCTCGTCGGCCCATGCCGCAGTGGACGCGGCCAACGAGAAAACCAGCATTATTGATAGGAATATGGATATGGGTCTCCGCATGTCGCCCTCCTTGCGCGGGCGGTTATTTTTCCGTCATGCGTCGTCACCGCTCCCTCGCTCGTCAGTCACGTGCCCCAAGCACGCTCCTTCCTCCCTCGCTCGCGTTCCTAGCCTGACGAAAAAATCCCTCGCCCTTGTCTTGGTATGTGACGGTTATTTTTCCGTCATGCGTCGTCACCGCTCACTCGCTCGTCAGTCACGTGCCCCAAGCACGCTCCTTCCTCGCCTGACGAAAAAATCCCTCGCCCTTGTCTCTTATGGCGGCTACTTCCCCGCCCTTTGTCGCCATGTCGCGAAGGTCACGTGTCCAAAAACCTGCGCATGGAGATGATGCTGCCGCAGGCGCCTATGCTCACGCCCAGGGCGGCGAAAATCACCGACAGGTTGGCCATCATGAACCGCTCGGGCACCAGATTCGTGGATAGCATGACTATCATGTCCGTCCCGAACGCCTGCTCGAACCTGTGGTACATCAGATACACCACGCCCAACGAGATCAGCGCCGAAATCAGGCCGATCAGAATGCCCTCCACCAGAAAAGGCCCCCTGATGAACCAATTCGTCGCGCCCACGTATTTCATGATGCTTATCTCCCGCTCCCTGCCAAGCACCATGAGCTTGATGGTGTTGGACACCACCACCACCGAGATTATCAGCAACGCCAATATCACCGCCAACGCTCCGTACTGGATGAACGTAGTCATCCGCACCAGCTTGTCTATGGTCTCCTTGTAGTAATTTATGTTCTCGACGCCTTCATGCCGCCTCACCATGCCCACCACCGCGTCGCAATCCTCTATCTTTCCGACCTTTACCACCAAAGAGTTCGGCAGGGGGTTGCTCTGCCGCATTTCCAGCAGATAGGCCTTGTCCCCGAACTTCACCTTGAACGCCTCCAGCGCCTCTTCTTTCGACTTGTATCGAACCTCCGTCACCTCAGGCGCGGCGGCCAGTTCTTTCATGATGGCGTCCGCGTCCGCCCGCTCCGTGGAATCCAGCAGATAAACCTCTATGGTGTCGAAATCGCTCCTGACGGTCTCCGTTATGTTCGTGACGTTCACTATCAGGAGGAACACCACGCCCAGTATAAGCAGTATGGCCGTTATGGAAAACACGGAGGCCGAGGCCATGGCTCCGTTCCTGGCGAACTGTTTGAGGGCCTGCTTAAGCGTGTAAATCATCGTCCGCCTCGCCCTCCCCGCTCTTTTCGCCTTCTCCCGCGCCGCTGCGGGCGGCCCTCTTGCCGCTGACGTAGACCCCCTTCTCGTCGTCGCTTATGATACGCCCCGCATTGATGGCTATCACCCTGCGCCCCATCCTGTTGACTATGTCCCTGGCGTGAGTGACCATCAGCACGGTGGTGCCTCTGGCGTTTATCTGCTCCAACAGCCGCATGATCTCCCAGGCCGTGTCGGGGTCCAGATTGCCGGTGGGCTCGTCCGCTATCAGCAGCACGGGGTTGTTCACGATAGCCCTCGCGATGGCCACCCGCTGTTGCTCCCCCGCCGACAGCTCGTCAGGGTACTGCCTCGCCTTGTCGCTTATGCCCACCAGGCTCAACACCTGGGGCGCCTGCCGCCGTATGAACCTGGGGCTCATGTGTATTATCTCCATGGCGAAAGCCACGTTCTCGTAAACAGTTTTTTTAGGCAACAGCCGAAAATCCTGGAACACGATGCCCATGCTCCTTCGCAGCTTGGGTATCTCTCTATTGGAAATTTTTGTTATATCCTGGCCGTCAAAAAAAATGCTCCCCGAATCCGCCTTTATCTCCCTCAGCAACAGCCTGATGAACGTGGACTTACCCGCCCCGCTTGGCCCTACCAGAAAAACGAAGTCGCCCTTCTCGATGCAGACGTTCGCGTCGTTCAAGCCAATATTCGCGCCATAGGTTTTTGTCACGTTTTTGTATTCAATCATGTTAAAATTATAACGCAAAATCGATTTTTTGTGAACCTCCTGGATATTACAGATTAATTACAATTGAACTTTCCTCATCAAAACCCCAACTCTTTCAACACAATTTCGATCATATCCGTCATCGCCGCCTTAACGCCTGCCGCTTGATAAGGGTTCTTGCAATTGTACTCAGCCTCCAGCAATTCGACTAATGGTATCTCTGGCACGTGGCAACACGCGCGGGGCCGCAGAAACCCCATCAGTTCTTTCCTATTCACCCCTTTGCAGAACATGTTCACGGCGTACAGAACCCGATGGCCGCCCATTTCCATCTCTTTCAGCATTCCAAGACGCCCGGCCCCGCCCAGCAGCTTTGAGGGCGACGGGTTCACCATGCACACCAGCAGATCCATCTCCTTGAGCAGCCTCATGAGCAGTTCCCTCCGCGCCGACGGCTCTTCGACCCCAAATCCCAATCTCGCCGAAAAGTCGCACACCGTCACGTCCCCCGCCACATTGTTGACCAGCGAGGTGAGCTGCTGGGCGTCCAGCGCCGCCTCGCCCTCCCCCGGCAAGCGCAGGACCCAGTTTATCCCCTCGTCCATGTTGGTCAGGCCGCCTACCCGCCCCCCGCCGGCCATGCGCCCGTAAAAGGAGTGGAACTCCCGTCCCGCGAACCTCCTTTCCATGCCCATCATGTCATAGTTCCACCCCGTCAGCCCTTCGTCCCCGTCGCTAAGCTCAACGCACGCCGTGGCGTGGCGCCGCTGGTTGGCCAAATATCTGGCCAAGGCGCAGGCCATGGTGGTCACGCCCGCGCAGGCGGACAGGCCCACGACCCCCAGCTTCACCTTCATGCGCGCCGCGCCCCTCTCAGGGTTGGCGTCCCGCTCCCGCCTAAACAGCCGCCCAAGCGCCGAAGCCCTGCCCGCGCCGCGCCCCTCGGCCGCGATCCCCGCCCCCCCGTTCTTACAGGCTTCGGGCGCTCCCACGATTTCGTTCTTACCCGCGATAATATCATTCATCCAACGTCCAGCCTCCTGTTTAATATTACCATATTTTATATTTTTTGTCAATACAGAGCCGGGCTCGGCTTCTCCCGGCTTTTGTGGATGGGCCAAAAGAAATTCGCCTTCCTTTGCGCGGGCCTATTGGATTAGGACAAGAAATCTGGTAGACTAGTTGTTATGAAACCTATACGCGTATCTCAAATAAACGCTTACGTCAAAAGATTGTTGCAGAGCGACCCTATATTGGGTAATATCTCCGTGATAGGGGAGATTTCCAACTTCAAGCTCCACAGTTCGGGCCATGTCTATTTTTCGCTGAAAGATCATGGCAGCAGGCTGAGTTGTTTTTTGCCCTCAGACGTTTTTCCCAAAATTCGGGCTGATCTGCGGGATGGCATGGAGGTCGTCGCCACCGGGTACGTGTACGTGTTTGAGAAGGGCGGCTCGTACTCCCTGAACGTCCGCGAGATAGCCACCTACGGCGAAGGCGGCTTGTCGGCGGCATTCGAGGCGCTAAAGGCCAAACTCGCCAAAGAGGGCCTGTT
>JAIRPE010000015.1 GCA_031257175.1 Eubacteriales Family XIII. Incertae Sedis bacterium
ATGGCTACGAATCCCTGATCCCCGCCAAATCTTTGGCCAGCTTCTTCTTCCCGTCGATGTTCCCCTGCCTGGCTATCATCACGCGTTGGGCCTGCGGCGAGCCGGCGCCGTGCATAGACTCCGTGCGGTAGCCCACCGCCGCCGCGCCTAGGCAAATATTCTCAATGAAACGCAACAGGCGCTGCCGGTTCTCCGTGGGCGTCTCCGCGTTCCCCTGGAAGAACTTATGGCACCATTCCCCGACCGTGAGCCTTGATTCCGTCGGCACCACCTCCCCCGACCTGAAGTCCGCGTCCGAAGGCATGGTAACCATAAGCCCCCCGGCTATATCCTCTGCCAGCCGCACGATCTCGTAAGGGAAGCGCGTCACGTTCTGCTTGCACACGTTCGCAAGCAGCAGGTCGATCTGGTAATTGCCCGCCTTGGTCGGATAGCCCTCGCAGGAGCAGGCTATGCCGCAACTGTAGAGGGTCTCGTTCAGGTGCGTCATCTCGATGAGCTTGTCCTTGACGTGGGAGGCTTTGTTCGCGCCGTTGTAGTCGGCGACCAGCGCCGCCGCGCCTATCAAAGCGTCCCCCACTCCCACTTTGCAGCCGCCGTAGGACTGCCTGTGGTAGCCGGCGAAGCGCTCCACCAGCATCCCAGCGAATTCCCATTCCTCGCACAGGAATATCCTGTCGTTGGGTATGAACACGTTGTCGAAAACCACCAGGGCCTCCTGCCCGCCGAAATTCTTGTTGCCCACGTCGATCCCCGCGAATTGCTCCGTCTTTCTGGTGTCGCTGGACTGCCGCCCGTAGATCATGAACAGGCCCTCCGCGTCTGAGGGGCAGGCGAAGGACACGGCGTAGCTTTTGTCGGCCTCTGCCAAGGCGATGGTGGGCATCACCAGGTGCTCGTGGGAGTTGATGGAGCCGGTCTGGTGCGCCTTGGCTCCGCGCACCACTATGCCGTCGCCGCGCTTCTCGACAATGCGGAGGAATATGTCAGGATCCTTCTGCCGACTGGGCGGAAGGGCGCGGTCGCCCTTCGGGTCCGTCATCGCGCCGTCCACGGTCAAGTCGTTCTCCTGGACGTGGAGCAAATAGTTCTTGAAATTCTCGTGATAGCGGGTGCCGTGCTTCTCGTCGATCTCGTAGGTGGTGGAATAGACGGCGTTAAACGCGTCCATGCCCACGCAGCGCTGGAAGCATGAGGCCGTTTTCTGCCCCAGCAGCCGCTGCATCTTGACCTTGTTTATCAAGTCCTCCCTGCTCTGGTGCAGATGGGTGAAACGGTTGACCCTCTTGCCCGTGAGGTTGGAAACCGCGGTCATGAGATCGGCGTGCTCGGGGTCGTGGGCCAAGTCGTAGGTGATAGCCACGCTGTTGATGGAGGGCCGTATCAAGGGATGATCGACCCAATCGCTGATTTTCTCTCCGAACAGATAGACCTTCGTGTCTATGCGCCTGAGACTTTCGATGTACTGCTCTCCTGTCATTAAAGCCATACCGTTCTCCTCCTTGATACGCGAAAACGCGCTCGAAAACACGGCCGTTTCGCTTAGTGTGCGCGCACCCTGATACGGAATCTAAATCCAAGCGGCATGACGTCCGCCGTCTATTTCAAGCGCCGCGTCCGTCACGTGCCGCGCGATCAGCGCCGTAGTCACGGCGCCAACGCCTCCGGGCGACGGGGTTATGGCGGCCACGATATCTCCGGCCGCGTCAAAATCAACGTCACCGCTTATTTTCCCGTCATCATCGACGTTGATGCCCACGTCTATGACGGTCTGCCCTTCTCTCAGGCATTCTTTCCCAATAATTCCTTTTTTACCGAGCGCCACCGCCACTATATCCGCTTGCTTCACGATCTCCTGCAAACAGGCGGTCTTCGAATGGCAAAGCGTGACAGTGGCGTCGCCGTCCATGAGCATCATGGCCAACGGCCTGCCTATGACCAGGCTTCTGCCCACAACCACGGCATTCTTGCCCGCCGTCCTAATACCGTAATGACGCAATATCTCGATGCAGGCGCGGGCGGTGCAAGGCGGGAATCCTATTCTTCTTCCCGCATAAACGCCGGCCATCGACAAGCTTGTTATTCCGTCAACATCCTTGAGGGGACTCAACGATTCGCATATGACGGCTTCGTTCAAGTGGGACGGCAACGGCCGCAACATCAGGATGCCGTGGATCGCGCCGTTCAGATTTAGGTTTTCGATGAGCGTAAGCAGCCTTTCCTCTTTAACGTCATTCGGCAATGGGTAGAGATAGGCTTTGATCTTCAGCAGTTCGCATTTTTTCACTATGCTCCGCTCGTAAGCCAAGTCATCCGGGCTTTCTCCTACTCTGACTACCGCCAATCCCGGAACGACGCCTTTTTTCCCAAGCTCGAACACGTCTCTCGAAACATACGCCGAGAGAACATCTGACACTTCCTTGCCTTTCAGCAGCAAAGCCACAACTACCACCCCCCACTATCTAATATAGCCTAAAGTTAGGGGTTTGTCCATACATTCCAGTAATTCCCTTGATTCCCGCATGAGAAAAAACTTTCCGGTGCCTGCCTGTAAGTCGCCGCTTCGTCACAACAGACTCTCGTACAGCTCCGGGGCGGGGTTGGGCAGCACCGCCTCAGCTACCAGCAAGCCGCCTCCTTCCGCCGCCACGCCCCTGCGTACGGCCTCCGCGACAGCCGCCACCTCGCCGGACAGCGCCACGAAGGATTTGCCGCCCACGCCCACGCCGAGACGCAGATCCAGCAACTCCACCGCTGCGGATTTAACCGCCGCGTCGGCTGCGCGGATAGCGGCCGCGATACTGAAAAACTCCATCAGCCCCAAGGCAGCCGGCGCGCTCGGCACGGCGCTCTGCCAAAGCGCCTCCAAAACTTGGGGATGTATCCGAGGTATCACCGCGGAGTCTGCCACGGCAAAGCTACCGACAGCCTCCCCGGCCTCCATGGCCGCTTTGACCGCCGCCACGTCCCCGGAAAACAGAATCCCGTATTTGCCGGGACAGGTGGGACGGGCGAAAACAAGCGCGACGTCAGAGGCCTTTATCACGGCGTCCGCCGCCTCAATCCCTTTGACTATGCTGGAAAGCTCCAGAAAACCGATAGACCGCATAGGCCGCACCTCCACCTCTCAAGACCGCGCCGTTATGACTATATGATCGCTTCTGATTTCCACGACCCCGCTGATGGAAGCGCAAAGGTTCGCACCCAACTTTCCTTCAGGGCACCGCGCCACAAGACTTCCCTCCTCCACGAAAGCGCCATCGGGCACGACAGGCTCTGAAGGCGCCCCCCGGTGCTGCAGCAACGGCATACGCACTGACGGCGGCTTAACCTCCGTCAGAATGTCCGTGCCGCCGCGCCCGTAGTATTTATAGACCCCTGCTCTCGCCGCAGCGCGGGCGGACGGCGTTTTTCTGAATTCGCGGAAGGGATGCGGGGCCTGCCGGGCGCCGCCATGCTCGTAACGCAAGCCCGCCCTGGCCAAGCGAGCCTTTATCTCGCCGTTGACGCGACGCGGATTCAACCCCATGGGACAAGCCACTATCTCGCACACGCCGCATTCGCTGCACAGCGTCGCGCCGCGTATGACGGGATCATCCATGTCCAGCGCGTCCAAGTCGCCGCAGAACGCCAGGCGGCGCATGATTTGATGGGGTTCTATGGGATGCCCGAGCAAAGATCGCGGGCATAGATCGCCGCACTGGCTGCAACGTATGCAACCGGCGCGGGCCCGCGACGCCACTTGACGCGCGCTGAGCGCGCCCCGCCGCTCAACAGGGCTTCCGCCAGGCAATATCACCAAGCCGGACAGGGTTTTTGTCACCACTTGGGACTCTAATTCCGCTATACTTATAACGCGTCCCATCATGGGCCCGCCCAAGATAGCGCAAGTCCCGCCGGGCTTCGCGCCCCCCGCCGCCTCCAGACAGAAGGACAGCGGGGCTCCTATGGGCGCGCGCAGCACGGACGGGCGTTCTACTTCCCCCGCCACCGAAAAATACCTATGAGTGAACGTCCTTCCGGCGAGGGCGTCGTACACGGCCAAGAGCGTGGACACGTTCATCACCAGGCAACCCACGTCCGACGGCAAACCGCCCGGCGGCGGCGCATGCCCCGTGAGTTCGAACACGAGGACATGTTCGTCTCCCGCAGGGTAAAAGCTCTGAAGGCTTCCTATGGATACCGACGCCCCCGTGCGCGAGACGGCCGCCTTGACGGCCTCCATCTCCGCGCGGTATTCGCTTTTCATAGCCACCGCGCATTCCGAGGCGCCCAGCTCGGAACTGACCGCAGCCGCAGCGAAAACTATTTCCGACGCGAAATGGCGCAACAGGTATTTGTCTGCGTAAAGCAAGGGCTCGCATTCGGCGCCGTTGACCAACAAGCGGGAGACGTCCGTTCTTAGCTTGGCGTGGGTCGGGAATCCCGCGCCGCCGCAGCCCACGACGCCCGCTTCGAAAACACGCTCATACAGGCCCATGCTCCCCGTTTCCTTTCTCACAGTCCGCCTCAAGGCTGTCAATTATGCCGACAATAGCGGCGTCCACGGGCAAACGGTCGCCGCCCGCCGCGATTCTTGCAGTGCTGCCGGAAACGACCAGCACCCGCTCCCCCACGCCTGCCCCCACCGTGTCGGCGGCGACGAACGAAGTTTCGGATCGGCGCGGGTTTGTTCCCAACTCCCTCACTATCATCAGCTTCATGCCCACTAGGGCTTCCTCTTTCTTTGTGGCCCAAACATGTCCGACCACTTCGCAAATCTGCATTTTAGCCTCCTGTTGGCGCAAGCGCGTCCGTTAATATCGCGTGACCTGACGACGGGCCGCCCTAAAAACATCTAATGCCGACGGCGTGACTATCGCGGCTCGCGGCAAGAATATCTCGCCTTGCCCACGTTCAGCCACCATCGCGATCGCCGCGGATTCAGTGATCAGGCGGCGTTCGTCCCGACTTGGCCTTGCCGGCGGGGCTAAGGGCTCGGCACGGCTCCCTGCGGCGACAACATAGGCCAGGCTGCCTGCGGCCGCCATGCACGCCCCGGCCTCATCCGTGTCTATATGCAGGGCCAGGGAGAAGTCCTCGGACACTCTCGCGACGACGCCCTTGAACACCGTGGGGCGCTCACCTCCCACCGCGACGCTGACCGTCATGCCGTCGGTAATCTCCATGGCCGCCGCGTCTTGCGGGCGAAGGTGCAGGTGCGCCTTCGGTATTATGGCGCTGCCCGTCGCCTCAAAACAGCCATGGCCTCCCACGACCAGCAGATCCGCCGCCCCTGACACGTCTCCCGAAAGGCGAAGGGGCGCCTCGATCCCCAGATGACGGCAGTCCGTCTTGGAAAGCTCGATCTGCGTATGGGGGCGCAACGGCCCCAAAACCGCCACGTCGGAAATTTCACCCTTGGGCCCGGCCAATTTCACGCGCTGTTCGGCCAAAAACTCGCCCGGTTGCGACAACACGCGTCGGGGAATGAGCGCGGCCTTCTGTCCGAACAGCTTGCGGAACGCGGCCTCTGACAGGTGCGCGTGCCTCGCGGACACTTCAACGGGAATGGGGAACGTCGGCGCCCCGCCTGCCAATTCCTCGAGCGCCCGGGCGACGACGGCTTCTATTTGTGAAAGGTTCATCAGTCATCTCCCGTACTTATTCGCTAGAAATTTGCATAACATGATATATATAGCGCTGCTCATCCTGTTCAGCGCCAGCATTATGTCATCGCGCTCACCGTCCGCGAACGCCCGCTCGCCCGCAAGCTCCGCCTCACGGGCTTTGGCGCGGAGCAAGTTCAGACGGGCCGCTATCGGGCCCATGTCATAGGCGGGCGACGGATGCCGCAGCCCGAAATGCCTATCGACGTCATGGGACGCCTCGCGAAGCCCCGACGCGTCATATCCCAACAAGCCCAAGAAGCTCAAGGCCCTTCCGCTGACCTCCGCCCCCAAGGCTTGACGCGACAGGGTGAGAATTTCATCCAAATCCGCGGTCAGATCGGGCAGCTTCGCCTCGAGCGCTTCCGTCTGCGCCAGAATGATCTCCCCCTGCAGCGTGTCTAAAGCCCCGCGAAACGCTATGCGCGGGTGGGTTTTCGACACTAGGACGTTTCCGTGCAGATGGGTCATGCGCTCGGGCTTTTCGGCAAAGCCCTTGCCCGTGGCCAAATCTATGAACGTCCGGTCACCGTTTTCCATAACAGGCGAGAAAGTGAACGCCGAACCGGGAGCGCCCTCCCTCACGTCGCGCCCTCCCGGTTTCTTAGCGGGCGCACTTGGCCCTTCATCGCCTCCGTCGTCCACTACCAGCTCCACCCCGCGATCTTTTAGGTATTCTCGGGCGAGAGGCGTGACGAATGAACCCGCAGGGACTCGGTATTGCTTGACGTCCTTGCCTAATTTGGCGGAGCGCAGCCTCTTTTCAGTTATAATTTCCATATTTACGCTTTTTTGCCGCCGTCGCCGAGGCTTGGCAGAATGAATTCGACCTCATTATGCGGACGAGGTATCACGTGTACCGATACCAGCTCGCCCACTTTGGAGGCCGCCTCAGCCCCCGCGTCCGTCGCGGCCTTTACGGCGCCCACGTCGCCGCGCACCATGACGGTGACAAGGCCCCCGCCCACATGCACCTTGCCGATCAGCTTTACGTTAGCGGCCTTGACCATGGCGTCCGCCGCCTCGACGGAGCCCACCAATCCTTTTGTTTCCACCATTCCTAATGCCTGTAAATTTTCTGCCATTTCATTTCCCTCCTTATCCTAATCCGCATTTAGAATGCACCTTAAGGCGGATTAGTCGATACTGTTTTCCGACGTCCGCCCAATAATTTTGGACGGAATTAAAAAAAGGATAAGTATTAATCCACATGCCGGGCTTACTGCCGCCCCATGCGGCGCAACACCTCCCAAGCTATGGCTTCCACGTCGTCGCGGCTGAATTCGCGCCGCGCGCCAAAGTCCGCCGCCTGGCCTCTCGCCGTTGCAAAAATGCCTGCTTCCTGGATATCTTCCCGCAACGCGCGGCGGCGCAAGCGCGATTCCGCGACCGCTTCGTTATGGCGCGCCAGGCGGCGGATGTTGATCAGATGCAAAGGCGTCAGGTTATCGGACGTGGCGCTGCCGCCCGCCGCGCCGCAGCCCAAGGTGAAGGCAGGCGCCAGTCCCGTCGTCGCGCCTACGCCGCCAAGGGCGGCCGGCGTGTTGACTAACAGCCGCGACACGGGTTTTTTCATGGCGAATTCGCGTATCACCGACTCGTTTTCAGAATGTATTGCCATGGTATGCCCAGCCCCCTCGTTGGCAAGCAGATCTATGCACAACTCGCAGGCGGACTGCCAGCCGTCCCTCACGTAAAAGGCCAGTACCGGGCACAGCTTCTCCCTGGCATAAGGATTGTCGGGCGCGGCGTCGGTCTGACGCGACACCAGCACCGAAACGCCGTCGGGCGCCGATATCCCCGCCAATCTCGCGCATTCCGCCGCCGTTTTCCCCACCATTTGCGGGTTCATGGAGCCGTTTGGCCGCCGCAAAACAGCCGCAAGCCGCGCGGATTCCTGCGCGTTCAGCATGTAAGCCCCCTGCGCGACCAACTCGTCCAGCACCTTGTCCTCGATGCCCCGCTCAGTGACTATGCTCTGCTCGCTGGCGCAGATAGTGCCGTTGTCGAACGTTTTGCTTTCGACGATCCGACGCGCCGCAGCCGCCACGTCGGCGGACTTCTCGATGTACGCCGGCGCATTGCCCGCGCCGACGCCCAAGGCGGGGTTGCCCGACGAATACGCGGCCCTCACCATGGCCTCGCCTCCGGTAGCCAAAATCAAACCTACGCCTCGGTGGCGCAGCAAAGCGTCGGCGCCCGCCTCTGTAGGCGTTCCCACGCAATCCACCAGATTTGCGGGCGCCCCTGCTGAGCCGAGCGCCTCGCGTATGACCCTTACCGTAGCCTCGATACAGCCGCGCGCGCCGGGGTGCGGGCTGAAAACGACGGCATTGCCGCTTTTAAGCGCGATGAGCGCCTTATACATCGTGGTGGACGTGGGGTTGGTAGAGGGTATCAGGGCGACTATGACGCCCACGCCAACGCCTATCTCCGTCACGCCGGAATCTCTGTCCTCGCGCAGCACGCCGAGTGTTTTCATGTTTTTTATGTAATCCCATGTGACGCTGCTGCCCAATATGTTTTTCAGCGTCTTGTCCCGCGCGTTTCCATAGCCCGTTTCCTCCACCGCCATTTTCGCCAATCTTGCGGCTTCGGACGCGCAAGCGCGCGCGACGGCCTCGGCGAACCTGTCAGCCTGAGCCTGATCGCAGGCGGCGTACTGCGCCGCCGCGATCTTGGCTCGCGCCACCAGATCGCGCGCTTCCTGTATCGAGCGCAGATCATTGTCAAAATCCATGGCAGTCACCATCCTGTTCTATGAGCGGCGTCAGCCGCCCGTGACGGCCAACGGCGTCCCCGCCACCGTCAGCACAGCCTGTGAGAAGGCCTGGCAGGCGGCGCGGCACGCCGATTGCTCGCCTGTGAGAAGACCTCCGGCAAAATTCGTCTCGGTGGGCGGGCCGTAAAACAGCTTCAGCGTCGTGGCCGAAGTTTTCAAGGCGGTGTCCAGACCTACCAGAGCTTCTGACGGCGGCGCGATAAGGTAGGCCAGAGAATCCCCCTCCGGTATGCCGGCCAAGGCGGACAGATAGGCGCCCGCCCGTGATATGCAGTGGGCGAAATATACTATGCTGCCGTCGTCGTTGGCGCTGTAGAAACAACCGCCGTCGGCGCAGAAACGTTCGGCCGCCAGAAGCCCGCTTTTCACATCCTCCGGTCCCGAACCCGAGATGACTCCCAGGAACTCGCCGGCCAACGCGGTGCTGGCGTTGGCCGCTCCGGCGTACATGCTGCGGGCGTAAACCACCCGCACCTCGGCATGCTTAGTCGCCTCGTCCAGAGCCACGTAGGACACATCGTCGCAGTCTGTGGTGATAAGCCCCAGGCTCCTGTGGCCCGGCGGCGCGCCGAGGGCGGCCAGAAGAGCGCGGGCCGCCCCGGGGATCAGTTGGCTGCTCAGAACGCGCGTCCTTACGGGGTAGCCCCTCATAGGCCATCATCCTTTCTGAAGGCTATGCCGCTGGCCTTGGCGCGCAACACGGCCTGAAGCAGTTCAGCCAAATACGCGCCGGCCTCGACTGCCGGAATGCCGTTCCCGTGAATGTTGGAAACCACTGTGCGTCCGGATTCGTCCATGCCCGTCTTGGCGCCATACGCCACATACGCGCTCAGGCTTTCGGCGGCTGACAGACCGGGCCGCTCGCCGATAAGCGCGCAGACTGCCTTCGCCCCCAACAGCTCCGAGACCTGATCCATAAGGGCCACCCGCCCGAATCGAACGAAAAACGGCGTTCCCGTCTTAACTCCCGCCTCGTGCAGCCCGTCCATAAGACAAGGCCATAGGTCGGGCAGGTTGGCCGTCACGGCGGATGAAGAAAGGCCGTCGGCGACGAACACCTGTATATCTGGGTTAGGGACGCATTTTTCAAGCAGAGCGTCTACGGCCCCGTCCGAAAGCGCCCGCCCCAAATCCGGCCGCGTAAGGAATTCCTGTCTGTCGGCGCAGCGGCTTTCAAGTTCGATGAAGCCCAAACTGCGAAGCATATCCGGATCCACGTCCTTCAATACCGCGTCCCGTGCCGCCGCGTGGTCAGCCCTCAGCGTCAGCATGGTTTGGGTCAACAGGCGGGGACCGGCCCTGCCGATGCCGATACGCGCCGAAGTGCGGCGCTTCATGGCCAAAATCGCCTCGCGGTCGAGGGCGCCGCTGACAAACTCCGCCTCTCTCGCAGCCTGTCCCGTGATGTCGCGGAGAACCGCGCCGCCCCGGTCAGGCGCGTCCGCCGCCGGGCGACCGTTTTTCCCGGCCCAAGCCGCCGCTCCGCCGGACAGATATTCCTTTATTACCTCAGCTATAGTTTTTTCCAGTCCCGCCATGTCCGATATCATCAGCCGCCCAGCCTTTCTATAAATATGGAAGGATCGCCGGCCCTGCCGCTGAGCCTGCCGTCTCGCAAAATCCCCCATTCCTCCAGCCAAAGCTCGAACTCGCGCAATGGCCTGAGCCGCAGGATTTCCCGTAACGCCGCCGAATCATGGTACGAATTCGTCTGATAGTTGAGCATTATGTCATCGCCCCCCGGAACGCCGATAATGTAATTCACATGCGCCGCCGCCAACAGCAGCGAAAGATTCTCCACGTCGTTCTGATCCGCCATCATGTGGTTCGTGTAGCAACAGTCGCAGCCCATAGGCAACCCCGAAAGCTTGCCCATAAAATGATCCTCCAGCCCCGCGCGTATAACCTGGCTGCTGTCGAACAGGTATTCAGGCCCGATGAAACCCACGACCGTGTTGACCATAAAGGGTTTGAACGCGCGGGCAAAGGCGTAGCAACGCGCTTCCATGGTAACTTGATCCGCGCCCGAATGAGAGCCGCTGGACAGCTCTGAACCCTGACCCGTCTCGAAATACAGCAGATTTGGGCCCGCGCCGCGCTTCAAGCCTTGTAAAAGGCTTTGTGCCTCACGCACCGTGTCCGCGTTGAATCCAAAGGCGCGGTTGCCCTTCTCGCTGCCCGCTATCGACTGGAAAATTATGTCGGTAGGGGCGCCCCGACGCACCGCCTCCATCTGCGTGCTGATATGACCCAAGGCGCAAATCTGCGTCGGTATCTCCAATCGGTTCTTCACGTCGTCCAAAAGCTTCAAGGTTTCCGAAAGCGAAGCTGCCGTGTCGTTGACGGGGTTAAGCCCCAGCAAGGCGTCGCCGCAGCCGTAGCTTAGCCCTTCCAGCAGCGAGGCCCTTATTCCCTCCGTGCTGTCCGTGGTATGGTTGGGCTGCAGTCTGGACGCGAGAGTCCCGCGCGCGCCTATGGTGGTGTTGCAACGCGCGGTCACTTCCATCTTGGACGCGGCGTAAGCCAGATCCAGGTTGCTCATGAGCTTCGCTACGGCGGCCACCATTTCGGCCGTCAGGCCGCCGGACACGCGGCGCAGGTCTTCCCCGTCGGTATCCGCGCCCAATATCCACTCGCGCAGTCCGGCCACAGTCCACGCCTTGATTTCGCCGTAGGCTCCTTCATCAAGGAGATCTTCGCCAATGCGGGTCACCTCGTCATCCTCATAGGGGATCACGGGGTTTTGCCGCAAAACGTCCAAGGTCATCTGAGACAACGCGTCCTTGGCGGCCACGCGCTCCAGATCGGAGTCCGCCGCCAAACCTGCCAGCACGTCGCCCGATTTGCGCTCGTTAGCCTTGGCCAATACTTCCTTCACGTCCTTGAACGCGAAAGTCCGGCCGAACAAGCTGCTTCTGTATGGCATAATCCGCTCCTTTTGGCCCTCGGCGCCGTAGGCCGCGAGTCCGGCCTGCGCTCCGTCAACGGATCAACAACCCGTCACTAAGGTCTTGACCACGATAGGAAGCGCCGCGCCGCCCATCAAAGGTCTGCCCAAATCTATATAGTCCCCGGTCTCAACGCGGGCAGAATCCACGCACACGACCGCCCCGCCGCCGCGCCGCGCCCGCAGCGCCTGCCCCAATGCCTTCGCCGTGTCGCATTCCAACACAAGAACGAAGGGCGCGTCGGGCGGCAGCGTCTTTGCGAGCGCCTCGGACAGGCAGGCCGCCAGCGCGTTCAAGCGAGCGTAGCTCGGATTGGCTTCGCCCCTGAATGCCAGCGCGGGCCAAATCCAGCCGTTTTGCGCCATGAAGCCGCGTATCTTCTCTTCGAGAAAAGCGGAGTCGCCCTCGTAGCAGCGCGTCTGCTCGTCTCGGTTTAGTTTCAGCACAGGCAGATTCTTCAGCGGCAACGCCCGATCGTCCTGGGCGATAGTGCTGCCGGAAACCTCCGCGCTGTAGCAACCCGCGCCGACCGCGGTCGCCCTCACGGTCTCCGCAGGGGCAAGGCGCCTGAATGCCGAGCATAGACGCGTCCTGGATATCGCCTCGCCTAACAGCGGGCCCACGTCGCCATACCTGAAATAGTCCCCTTGCCCTTGACGCATGCACTCAGCCACCCCGCCCGAAAAACAAATGCCGTCAATAGGCAGAGACGCGCGGAATACGGAGGCGCCCGGACTCACGAGGCTTGCCAGCAACGGCGAAGGCGTCTTGTCCTCCAACGCCTCTTCAAGCAGTCTCGCCGCATGATCGCATACATCCCGCAACAGCCGTAAATCCGCCGCCATGCCGGGAACCGCCGAAATGCCGGCTGTTTTCGCGATCCGCGCCGCCCCGTCGCTTACATGGCTTATGACCCCGCCGCTGACGCGCACCATGCGCCCGCCTATATCGTAGCTGCCCTTGGACAGAACGGCGCCGTCTTTAAAAAGCGCTATGTTGGCAGTGCCGCCGCCGACGTCAAGATTCACTACCGCGCTTCCGTTAAGGCGCGACGCGCGCTCCGCGCCGCTGCCCCTGCCGGCAAGCACGGCTTCAAGGTCAGGCCCCGCCATGGCCACCACGAAATCCCCGGCCATGCCCGCGAGGGATTCCAGTATTATGGCGGCGTTCTCTTTACGGGCCGCCTCGCCCGTAGCTATCACCGCGCCGACGTCCACGTCGTTCGCGCTGACGCCTGCCGCCCTGTACTCATCCTCCGCGATCTTTCTGAGCGCGTCCCCGTCCAGCAGGCCGGATGGCGACAGCGGCGTGAGACGGACGACGCCGTTGTGCAACACGGTTTTATCCTTGAAGGCCACGCGCGGAATCTCGAAACACCCTGCCGCATTGGCCAGAACCAGCCGCGCCAGCACGATTTGGGACGTGGCCGTCCCTATGTCGATCCCCACGCTTAGAATAGAAACGTCTCCCAAAGCCTCCACCTACAAACCATATTTCTGTAGTTTTCTAACAATAGTGGATTGATTTACCTTAAGCCGCTTCGCCATCTCCACAGTCGTGCCGCATGTCTCTTTCGCCCTCTGCAAAAGCAGCTTCTCCACATACTCCGTAGCGTCCGCCAGGGACATGAACGTGAAGTCCTCCGTCGTCTCCGCCGAGGGCGCGAAGGCTAGGCTTTCCGCCGCGATATCGATAAGCCTGTTGACGGGATTCGCCATAGTCCGCGTCACCCAAGGCAGATCCTCTGTCTGGAGATAATCGTTGTTGCTTATGATGACCATGTTCTCTATAACGTTTTTCAGCTGCCTCACGTTGCCGACCCAAGCGCATCTCTCCAGTTCCTTCATGACCTCGTAGGTGAGTTGTTTCCTTTGGCCGTAAAGCCCGTTGTACGTCTGCAGGAACAGAGAGGCCAGCGGGACGATGTCGTCCGGCCGTTTCCTCAGCGGCGGCACGTCTATCTGGATCACGTTCAGGCGGTAATAAAGATCCTCCCTGAACGTCCCTTCTTCCACCATTTTCCCCAAATCCCTGTTGGTCGCGGCTATGACGCGCACGTCCAGAGTATTTGAGCCCGTGGCGCCGACCCTGCGCACCTCTTTGCTCTCCAGAAACCGCAACAATTTCACCTGAAAATCCAACGACGTCTCGCCGATCTCGTCCAAAAACACTGTACCGCCGTCCGCCGCTTCCAACAATCCGCTCTTGCCTGTCTGCATGGCGCCTGTGAAAGCTCCCTTCTCATGGCCAAACAGTTCGGACTCCAAAAGGTTCACAGGTATGGCTCCGCAGTTCACCACTATGAAGGGACTCTCTCGCCTCGTGCCGTTGTTGTGGATGAATTTGGCCACTTCCTCCTTGCCCACGCCGGATTCGCCCGTTATCAGCACCGTAGTCCGGAAAGCCGACACCTTCTCTGCCAACGTCAGGACGCCCTGCATTTCCCGGCTGGCGGCTAAAATCACGCTCCCGCCGCAAGTTCTCACGCAGTCGCTGAAGTCCAGCTGTCCTTTCAGATACAGCGCGCCGATGCCCTTGTCATACAACAGCTCCTCCGTGAGCAGGTATATCTCGGATATGTCTCTCACGTTGATTACTATTTTTTTAATATTTCCTTTTTTGTCAAATAAAGGGCGTCCAGTCACGACAATATGCCGCCCCGACTTGGTCACCTGCCTTTTGGTGACAGTCTCTTTCTTTTCGGCGACGACATACGCCACGGACTGGGGCATCCATACGGGATTTATCAAATCCCGCATTTTCTTCCCTTCCATGTCTTTTTTATCTATTTCCGCCACTCTTTCGTATGATGAGTTGACGTACAGTATGGTGCCGTCCACGTCGGTGACTAGTATGCCGTCGAAGGAGCCCTCGAGGATCTCCTGGAGATCCTCGACTTGGCCCCTCAGCGTCTCCATCTCGGCGCCCACGTCCGCTCCCGTTGCGTCCGTCGCGGAAGATTTCAGGGCGGAACCGTCGTCAGTCCCGCCGAAAGAGTCCTGCTTGGCTGTCATGCTCATCTAGCCCCGACAGCCGTCGGCACGTCGTGCTTCACGTGAGTTCCGTAGGGCTGTGTCGTTTCCGGATTTAACAGCTCGCCGTAAAGGTCGGGCCGCCTCCAGAACGGATAGATGCCCGCGTCGCATTCCCTGGCCTTTGCGGGCGCCTCCGGATCTATGGCCGCGTATGCTATGTCCTCGGAGAATGTCAACGCCTTCGCTATGGCCGTCGCCCCGAAGGCTATTGTAGTTCCCCCGCCATACGACAAATCCAAGCTGGCGGCCTGTTTGTCCTCGGCCGCGAAGGCCCAGGCGTGGACGGGCACCGCCTTCCTCCAGCCTACCGGATTGGGCGAGATCACGTAGGCCAGGCTTTGCGAGGCCGCGCTCACGGTCATCATGGCTATGCTCTCGACGAACTTGGCGCTCCAGCAGGTGGGGGCAAAGATCACGTCCGCGCCCTTAAGTCCGTATATGCGCGGGATTTCGCAGTTAGTGTAGTCCATGTCTATCATCACGGCCCATCTGCCGAGGGGGGTCTCGAATATAGGCAGCTCGTTCCCCGGCCATATGCCGTTGCCGGGTTCGAACTTAGCGGGCGCGTTTTCGGGCTGGGCTTTGCTGTACTTGCCTATGACGCCGCCGTCCGGCCCTATGATGGCGCAGGTGTTACGCAGCTTGCCGTCGTCGCATTTCTCTATTATGGAACCCGCTACGCAGTAGGCTCCGGTCTCCTTGCATTTTTCCGCTATTGCGTCGATAGAAGGGCCGGGGATGGTCTCAGCCAGGGCTTCCATGTCTGCGGCGGTCATATTGGAATCAGGCGGCCAGGTCAGGAAATACTCAGGGAACGCGATGACCTTGGCTCCTAGCGACGTCGCCTCGTCGATCATCGACAGCGCTTTCTTCAAATTAGCTTCCTTGTCGTATTGCGCGATAGTCGGTTGACATGCCGCAACAATGAATTTCATGTTTCTCCCTCCTTGTTTCTTGCGTTACTGCCCCTCCGGCCAAATATCGTCCGGAACCGTTTCGCCAAGGCTTTTCTCCGCCTGTACGGGCGATCGGTTCCGGCAACGCGGCCCGACGGAAAAAATACCGACGAACGCGCGAAGTTTAGCGAGCGGTTCAATAAGCGTCATTATACATAACTACGCGAAATTGCGCAGCTCGATCCCCTTCGACGGGCAGAACGACCAACATACGCCACAGCCCTCGCAGGCTTCCGAAATAGTGGTCTCTCTGTCCACGCAACGTATCGCGTCGAACATGCACGACTCTACGCACATGCCGCAACCGTTGCAATTTTCATTGACGACCGCCCTTATGGGCAGATCGTTAGGCGGCGCCCCGGTCAGTTTCGGAAGCGCCTTGCCGCGAAAATCCTCTAAGGACGAATAACCCTTGCGTCTCATGAAGGCTTCTATCCCGTCGGCTATCTCGCGCAGCACCTTGTAGCCCTTTGCGTAGATGGCGGCGCAGACCTGCACCGTGGTCGCCCCCAGCAACATGTATTTCACCGCGTCGTCTCCGCATTGTATTCCCGTGACTCCGGATACCGGTATATCGACGGACTGCGCTATGCCCGCGACAAAGGCGAGGCTCACGGCTCTCAGCCATGTGCCGCCCAGTCCGTGAGCGGAGCTGAACCAAGGGCTTTCGTTATCGACGTCAAGCTCGATGGCCGACAGGCCGAAAGTGCCCAAGCCCGTGATGGCGTCCGCCCCGGCCGCAGCCAACTGCGGCGCGACGCTTTTCGGATCCTCCGTCACTCCCATCATCTTGTATATGACGGGAATCTTGACTTCATTCTTCACCACAGTGGCGATGACGGGATCCGAATATTTCACTATCGGATCCCAGGCGTGGCCGTTCAGCTCGATGGCGTCCGCCCCGGCGTCCTCCATAAGCCTTGCCAGCTTGCGCCAAGAGGCATAATCGCCGGTGAAGCCGCATATGCTGACTATTACGGGAATGCCCACGCCTCCGGGCCCTTTTAGCTCATCCAGCATTTTGGCCATTTTTTCCGGCGTGGGATAGGGCTCCTGCATCCTGAAAAAGGAAAACTGCCCTCCCCTCTTGGTCAGAGAAGGGTCGTAGCCGTTCGGCGTGTTGTAGAGCTGGAATCTGGGTTTTGCGTTCCCCCCGGTGGGTCGCCCCGACGCGTCAGGGAACATGACCGATTTTGTCACCACCGCCCCGGCTCCGTTAGCCTCGGCTTTCCTGATGGCGTCTGCGGTGATGGACGGCGTGGCGGAGGCCACGATTACCGGGTTTCTCAGTTTCAAACCCGCAAAGTTGACGGATAACACGTTCAATCCCTCCTATTCGTTTTCCTCTTCTTCGTCTTCGTAAAGTCCGAGCGTATGCGCCAGCCTGCACATATGCTTGCACGGGAGCCCCTCTCGGGTGAAATCCCTGCAAGTGCAGCTCTCTAATGTAGTCCTCACCCTCACGCCGTCCTCCGGCTGGCCCATCAGACCGTATTTGGTGTTTGCGTACACTCGCGCGAACTTCACATGCTCGAAATCATTTTTGCTTTTCCGTCTGCCGTGTCTCCCCCAGCGACGCCAGACCGCAGCGGCGTCCGCTTTGGCGTACTCGAACGCCGGCCGCCAAAGGAATACCCCGGTGATCGCCATCAGCCCTGCGGACAGACCGTACTCGTCCCACAGTTCTCTCAGGCTCATGCCCATATTAAGGGCGTTGACGATGATGACCGCCGCGCCGAAGATCAGGATCAGCGCGCACTTGAACCGTATCTTCGATATGTACCAGCCCATCAGTTGGCCTCTTTTTCTTCACGCGGCTGCGCGCCTTTGCGGACGACCGCGTCGCCTCTGTCCACTCCTTCGAAGAACGGCGAAGGATGCGAGGCTGCGGTGGCAAGGGACACGGCTATCATGGCTATAAGGCTGCATATGCCCGCCGGCACTGTGGGATTCAGCGCGAACGGCGTGCCCATCGGGAACTTCCATATTAGGTAGACTGTCACGCCCACGCACATGGACGCCCAACAGCCCGGGGCCGTCGCCTTCCGCCACAGCACCGCGCTGAGGATCGACGGGGCCATTACCGCGCCGTAGAAGCCCATGGCCAAGGAAAGCGCTTCCAGTATCTGCCTGACCACCATGGCGAACAGCAACGCCAAAACGCCCACTATCGCGACTATGATCTTGGCAAGCCTCACCTCTTGTTTGTCCGCGAAATCCTTCCTGAAAGGCCGGATGATGTCCTTGGTTATGGCTTGAACGGCGGTAAGCAGATAACCGGACATGGTGGACATGATGGCGGCCAGTATGGCGCAGGTAATGACTGCGGCCACGGCGGGATGATACATCTGCGTCATAAGCGTCAAGGCGATGGACTGGGAAGTCTCGCCGCCGGGCAGCTCAGGCGACAGCGCCTTGGCGCTGATGCCCAGGAACGCTATCATGAACGAGTAGAAGGTTATCAGGCACACCGCCAGTATGACCCCCAGCCTGGACGTGTCGGGGCTTTTGGCCGCGAACGCCCTTTGCCAGTACGGCGGGCCGGACATGAAGTAGAAAATGTAGACCACCATCAAGCCTATGACGTACATGCCGGGTTTCATGCTGAAAAACTCGGGCGGCACGACTTCCCGAATCACCCCCATGCCTCCCGCCGAATTGATCATCAAGGCCGGCAGTATCACGGCCATGCCCAGCATGAGTATGGTGCATTGGATGAAGTCCGTCCAAACCACGCCGAACATGCCCGCCACGCAGGTGTAGGCGATCATGACCAGAGTCATGGCCACTATGGCGATCTCGTAGGAAACAGAGACGTTGACGTTCTTGAATATGACGGGGATGATGGTGCCTGCCCCGCTTATCTGCCCCGCCAGCGTCCCCGTCAGCGCCCAAACCACGATGACCGCCGAAAAAGCCCCCGCGATCTTGCCGTAGCGGAAGGCCACAAGCCCGGAGACTGATATAATGCCGTATTTGAAACCTATTTTGCTGACTCTCGGGGAAATCAGCCCGAAAACAAGCATGGCGCACATGGAGATGACCGGCGGCCACACTGACTGAAGGCCTGAGTCATAAGCAAGCGCCGTTTCGGCCATAGTCGCGCCGGCGCCTATGTAGGTCGCCGCGACAGTCATCATCAACAGGTACCAAGGTACCGTGCGCCCGGCCACGTAATAGTCCTCCGTGGTGTGTACTCTGTTCCTGAAATAAAGGCCGATAAGGAGCATGGCAATGAGGTAGAGCGTCAGTAGAACCAGTGTTAACATTTGAACCTCGCCTCCTTCGCGTTATGGGCTTTCTGAAAAACCGGCTTGACGGCTCGGCGGGAATTTTTTCAGGGGAGCTTCTGAAGAATTACAGTTTGCCTACGATGACTTTTAGACGCTCCCGGAAGCCCAATAATGTGACGCCGGTTTGTTCAGAATCCCTTCGGGAATCCTGCCCGCCACGAAATCCGTGACCTGCCTTATATAATAATCGAAGCATTCTCGCTCGGCTTCTTCAGTGTACCAGGCGATATGGGGCGTTATTATGAGATTTTTGCCGGCATAGGCCGTCAGCGGGCCGCACCGCTCCGGGGGCTCCGACGCCAGCACGTCGGTGGCCGCGCCCGCCAGTTTGCCGGCCCTCAGGCTGTCGGCCAACGCCTGCTCGTCCACGACGCCTCCTCTGGAAACATTTATTAAATATGCCTTCTCCTTCATCGCGGCCAGCTCCTCGCGGCCTATCAGAAGGCGCGTCTCATCCGTCAGCGGGGTATGCAGGGAGAGTATGTCTGAACGCCTCAGCAACTCCTGAAAAGATACGGGCTCGGCGCCCGCCTCTCTGATGATCTTTTCCTTCCCTTCACCGCCCGTGCCGCGAACGCGAACCAGCACGGACATGCCTACCCCTAAGGCCTGTCGGACGACGTCGCGGGCGATTTTGCCAAAGCCTACGATCCCCAACGTTTTGCCGTGCAGCTGGACGCCGCGCAGGACATCCCGCATCGCCCAGTCCTCCGCCTTGACCGCCTCCGCGCCCTCAGGTATGCGCCGCAGCAAAGCATAGATCAGGCCAATGGCGAATTCCGCGACGGCTCGGACGCAAAAATCGGGATTGTTCGCCACTATAACGCCCCTTGCGGCGGCAGCCTCCACGTCCACGTAATCCACGCCTATGGAGGTGCAGAATATGGCCTTCAGGTTCGGCGCCTTCCTGAGCATGGCGTCGTCCACCGTGATGTCGACGTCGGCCTGCAAAATGTCACAGACGCGAAGCTTATCATTCAGCTCCCTCTCCCTTCTCTCGCGCTCTGTTTCCTCCAGTGTCATGAAACGGACTAACCCGTCCAAGGCGGCTCTTTCTTTGTCGTCTCCGTAAGGCTTCAGCAGGTTATACATCTCTAAAACGCCACCTCCTTACTTATTGCTCCATCGACTAAACATCGCCCATTCGTCGGTCTTTTTTCCGTCGGACTGCGTTGGTGAAGCAATAGCGCCCGCAAAAAACCGCGCGGCGGCCCTCCCACTGTCTTATTAAGATCGTTAAAAAAGCAAGAATCGTGCCAACAGTCCCTTGCGCAGCGCGCACCTGAAATTTGCCGTGCAGACAGTCTTCTCCATGGATATAAATGGCAATTTCCCAACCCCTCCCATCAAAACACAAAACCCGGCGGCCCTCGGCCGCCGGGCCCCCGACCGTCGGTCTCCTATGCTAAAACGCATAATAATGCCCGAACGCATATATTGCCCCTACCCAAACGGGCGGGGCAATATGCCGTGTTCGCGCGCCAAAAATCAAAATTGGGGGGCTAAAGACCTACCGCCATCTCAGCAGATACCTCTCCAGCCTCTCGAAAAAGAATGTTATGACAGAAACCACCAGGCCGATGAACACTATGCCCACTATGACCTTGGGGTAATTGGCGAAATCGGAAAAATACTTCACGTACCAGCCCATGCCGTTGGTGGCGCCTATCATCTCCGCTGAGGTCAGGAGGATGAACGAGAACGACAGCCCTATGGTCGCGCCCGACATTATGGAGGGTATCGTGCCCGGCAGGATGACGCGGGTGAGCATGTCCGCCGGCGAGACGTTGATGGCCCGCGCCGAGTCGATGAGCCTGCGGTCCACGTCAAACACGCCGTTCAGCGTGTTGATGAAGATGGGCCAAAAAGAGCCTATGAAGATGATGAACACGGAGGCCGACCGAAAGGTGGGCAGTATGGCTATGGCGTACGGTATGTAGACGATGGGCGGTATGGCGCCCAGCATCTTCGTGACGGGCTTGGCCACCTGGTAGAGCCTTCGGTTCCAGCCGACCACCAGCCCCAGGGGGACGCCCGTCAGGACTGCCAGCACGTACCCCGTCCCCAGTATCTTAAGCGAGCTTAGAAGGCCGCTTATCAGATTCGGGAAATCCTCTATGAACAGCGCCGCCACCTCCCCTGGGGCGGGATACAGGAAATGGTCTAAAAGGGCGAATTTGGCCGTGGCCGCCTCCCAGGCGAACAAGAGCAACAGGCAGAGGAAAACCACGTCGCCCGTGACCCGCGCCTTGTCGGAGCCCCGCCCGCCGCCCCCGTCCCCGCGGCAGAGCGCCAGCCTGGCCCAGAACAGCAGCTGCAGCGCCGCCGCCAGCCCGTAAGCGAACAGGCTGCGGGAACCCTCCTGGGACGGCAGGGCGAAGCCCAGCGCCATGAAGGCGACGAAGGCCGCGTTAGTCTTGTTCAGCAATTTCTCCCTGATGCTCAAATGACCACCTCCTCGCCGCCTATGGCCTTCGCCAGGTCGTCGTAGAACAAAAGCACTATCCTGTTCCTAAGCGCCGCGTAGGCGGCCGTGCGGACTATCCCCTCCCTTTCGCGGGGCCGGGGGAAGGGCACGGGGATTTCCTCCTTGACCCGTCCCGGGCCTGAGGACATGACCACTATTTTGTCCGACAGGAATATGGCCTCGTCGATGTCGTGGGTGACGAACACCACCGTCTTGCGCCCATCGCCGCAGTCCCACAGGTCTAAAAGCAGCTCCTGTAGCCCCGCCCTGTTCTTGGCGTCTATGGCCCCGAAGGGCTCGTCCATCAGCAGCATGGGCGAATCCAGCGCCAGCGCCCGCGCTATGGCCACGCGCTGCTGCATCCCCCCCGACAGCTCCCTCGGGAATTTGCGCGCCGCGTCCGCCAGCCCCACCAGCCCCAGATACCTGTCGGCCTTCTCCCGCAGGGCGGAAGGCTTGCAGCCGTTCCTGCCCTGCTGCTTCAGCGCGAAAACGATATTGCCTCTGGCGCTCATCCAGGGGAACAGGGAATAATGCTGGAAAACGACGCTCCTGTCCTTTCCCGTGCCCGTGACCCTGTCGCCGTCTATCAGTATCTCCCCGCCGCTGGGGGGCATAAGCCCGGCCAGCAGGCCCAAAAGCGTGCTTTTGCCGCAGCCTGAGGAACCTATGACGCTGACGAACTCCCCCTCGCCCACGGAGAAGCTGACGCCATCCAGCGCCGCCTGCCTCCCGCTGCCGCTGTCGTACTCCAGATAAACGTCGTTAATGTCGATTTTCGCCAAAACAACCTCCTGATACTAATTCCGCCTTTAAAGCGCCGCCTTAACCATCCGTCGGCCCTTCCCCGAGCCCGAGCCCGACTCCGACCGCCCGAAATCCATGGGCCCGAGCCCAAAACCCGACGCCCATGAGCCGAGTCCGACGCCCGAAACCCGAAACCCATGTGCCCTTCCCCGAGCCTAGCCTCGCCTGCGTCACCGCGCCGCCCCGAGCCGCCGCGAGCCGCCTAAGCCTTGAAATCCGCCTTAAGCCCCGCGTAATTGGCGTTGTCGGGGTATCTGGCCAGAATCCCTTCCAGCGCCTTCTCGTAGATGGCCGTGTCCACATGCTCGTTGATGTCCAAATCCGACGTGACGTACCCGGCGGCCTTCATGGCCTCCCAGAACTTGGCCACGCCCTCCCTGTTGGGGTCGGGGCTGCTGCCGATATGCTCCCCGTAGGTCTCGCCCTCGAGTATCTCCCTGTCAACCTGCACGTATTTCGCCAGCACGTCTATGGACTCCTCGTGGTTGCTCTTGTAGAAGTCGTAGGCGCGTATGAGCGCGGAGAGGAAGGCCACGTAGGCGTCGGGGTCCTGGGCCAGCCTGTCCGTCACGGCTATCTGGCGGCAGCAGGGGTGGTTCGCCATGCCGTGTATGTCGCCGCTGTACTGTACTATGGCCAGCCCCTGCTGCTCGGCGGTCTTTCTGTAGGGCGTCCAGACCACCCCCGCGTCGGCGCTGCCCTTCTTCACCGCCTCCAGCACTGCGGCGGGGGACTCAAGCTCGTCGATTTTCACGTCCTTCTTCCAGTCGATGCCCGAGTCGGCCAGGCCGTAGCGCAGGACGATGTCCCCCGTGGCCAGGCGCACGGTGGCGACGGTCTTGCCCCTAAAGCCCTCCAAGTCCCGAAAAGCCTCGGCGTTCTCAGGCTTCGCGATAATGGCGTGGCCCTCGTACATCTGCCCGCCGAAGATGGTTATGGGCTGCCCCTTCTCGATGAAGGTGAAAGGCGGCGCGGTCCCGAAGGAGCCGGCGTCCAGCTTGCCCGCTATCACCGCGTTGATCCCCTCACCCGAGTTGCTGAACATGGACAAGGTCACGTCCAGCCCCTCTTCCCTGAAAAACCCCTTTTCCTGGGCGATGAAATACATGATGTGCCCCGTGGTGGCCAGATAGCCCACGTTGAATTTCTTCAGCTCCTTGGGCCGGTCCGCCGTCTGGCCGCCGTCCTGACCGCCCGCCTCGGCCTGCCCGCCGTTTTGCGAGCCGCCCTCCTGGGCCGCCTGCCCGCCGCCCTGGCCCTGTGCCTGCCCGCCCGCGCCCGCGCCTGAGCAGGCCGTCAGTGACGCCGCCAGAAGGACGGCCATAAACAGCAATAACGCCTTATTTTTCAGAATACTCATTTCTTTCATCTCCTTTTTGTGTTTCCCGCTTTCCGCGCAGTCCCGCGAAAGCCCCGCGCCGCCTCCGCCTATATGTCCTGGTTCTGCAGCAGCCTCTTGTAGTAGAAGCCCGTGTTGTACAGCGCGGCGGCGGGATTGTGCCCCAGCACGCGGTCCTTCGTCACCAGCGTGGTGACGGGCGCCTTCGAGTATTTGATGAACAGCGAGTCGTGCCCCACGCACAGCCCCATGAGGACGTTGAGCCCCGTTTTCTCCCTGTTCAGGATTTTCGCCTGCAAGACGGGGTTGCATATCCCCTCGAAACAGCTGGGCTGCAGCTTCATCTCCTCAGGCACGCCCACCTCCGCCTTGTCGATGGAGCCGACCTTGCATATGGCGCAATAGCTGCTGAGACGATGGGCGTCCAAAATCCGCGTGAAAGTCCTGGTCTCGCCCATCAGCCCGATACAGGACGCTATGCCTATCTTCTCGGCGCCTATCCTGCGGGCGAAGGCTATAATCTCCTCCACGCGGGTGAGCTTGCCGTAATACGTGCCCTCTATCTCCGCGGCCGCCCTCGACAATTTGGACACGAAGGGGTCGTCCCTGTAGGTCGCCTTCAACGCCTCGATCTCCTTCGCGCCGACCTTCTTCGCCCCCACGCACTCCTTGGGGAAGCTGCCCTCCTGGCGGTAGCAGTTCAAAACCCCGCAATCAGAGCAGCAAAATTCGCGTTCCCTGTCCATATCATTCCTCCTGCAATCAATAATAAATGCCAATGTCCATTCCAATGCCAATGCCAATGTCAATGCCGACCGTCAATGCCGACGCCGATCACGGCGGCTCATTCCAATGCTAACGCCAATTCCGACCCGCGTCCCCTCCCGCCTCGCCTCACAGGGCGGGTTCGTCCTGAAAATTCAGGCAACTTATAAATAGTCTGTCAAAATCGGGAAGATTGGCCAATTCCAACGCCTCTATCTCCTTGACGCGCCCCTTCATTTCCTCCCTGCGCCGCCAATCCAGCAGAAACGCCTTCCCCCCCGCGCCCGAGGTGTTGCCCACGAACTCGACGCCTCCCGCCAGCGCGCGGGGCAAAAGCCCTATGTTGAACAGGCTTTCGGGCCGCAAGTGGTAGCCGAACGAGCCCGCTATCAGCGTCCTGCCCACCGCCTCAGGCGGTATCCCCACCTGCCTCAGCAGGGACTCTATGCCCGCCCGTATGGCGCCCTTGGCGAGCTGTATCTGGCGCAGGTCGTTCTGGCTGACGGCGACCCCCTCCGCCAGCGCGAAGGCCGTCTTGCCCCCCTCCTTCGTGAAGCGGTCGGGGAAGCCCGTGGCCTCGGGCGCCGCGAAGCGCCCGCTCTTCTCCACTATCCCCCGCGCCGCCATCTCGCCCGCCGCGTCTATCAGCCCGCTGCCGCAGAGGCCCTTCGCCGCGCCGCCCCCTATCACCCCCAGCCGCACCTCGCCGTCGGATATCTCCACCCGCTCGATGGCCCCCGCCCCCGCCCTCATGCCGCAGCTGATGTTCATCCCCTCGAAAGCGGGGCCCGCCGCGGTCGAGGCGGCGTACACGCGGCCATTGGCGTTGAGCGCCATCTCCCCGTTGGTGCCTATGTCCACGAAGAGGGTCACGCCCGCGCGGTCGAGCAGCTCGGTGGCCAGTATGCCCGAGGTGATGTCAGCCCCCACGTAGGCCGATATGATGGGCGGCATGTATATAAGGCCGCCAGGTGATATGTCCAGCCCCTGGTCGGCGGCGCCGTAGCTTTCCCCGCCGTTGAGGGCGGGGGTGTAGGGGTAGCGGCCCAGCGGCTCGGGGGACGCCCCCGCCGCCAGGTGCAGCATGCAGGTGTTGCCGCTGTAGACGGCCTCGTAGACGCGGTCGCGCCTGACGCCGTGCCGCTCGGACAGCTCGCCCGCCATGCGGTTGGCCTCTTCCAGGAACACGGAACGCAGCTTCGCGAGCCCCGCCGGCTCCGACGCCAGCTTTATGCGGGACAGCACGTCCTGGGCGTAGGCCGCCTGAGGGTTCAGGGCCGAGGCCGCGCCCAGCTCCCGCCCCGTGGCCAGGTCCACCAGGGACATGACTAGAGTGGTGGTGCCTATGTCCAGGGAAAGCCCGTAGGCTTCGCCGCTGGTGTCCCCCGCCTCCGTGAGCAGCAGCCTGTCCCCGCCGTACACGCGGGTCACCCCCTCGGACTCCACGTAACGCTTCGTCACGTAAGGGGCCAGGCTTATGTCCGCCCCCGCGCCCTCGGACAATATCCGCAAACCCTCGTTCCCGTCGTCCGCCTTGTAAAACACGGAAATATCACCGACAATTTCCGTCTCGCAGGCCAGAACCACGCCCGCCGCCCGTTCCTCCTGGGTCAGAACCCCGTTCTCGGGGCTTCTCACGTTGCCCAGCGCCTCCAGGGGCAGACGCCGCTTGCACTTGCCGCACAGGCCCGCCCCGCCGCAGGGGGACTCCGCCGCCAGCCCCGCCAGCCGCGCCGCCTCCAGTATGGTGGCGCCGACGGTGGCCTCCACCTCGCGCGCCGCCTTGGCCTCCCCGCCCGACGGCCCCGCGCCCCGCGCGTCCTCCTCCAAAAACCTCACCAGGGGCATAATCACGCGCCCCCTTTCACCGTGCCCGTCAGGGCGCGGATATTGTCCAGGGACGAAGAAGTGGACAGCCCGCAGGCGGGGGCTATGATGTCTATACCGTCCCGCAGCAAAAGCTCCGTCTGCCTGGCCACCTTCTCAGGGTCGCCGAACTCCAGGGTGAAGGTGCTGAGGTTGCCCATGGTGGTCAGTTGGGGGAACTCGGCCTTCAGAAGCCTCAGATTCACCAGCGCGTCCGCGGAAATCGCCTGGGCGCGTATGGCGGGGATGTACCCCTTCACCGAATCCAGCCTGCCGCATATGTGGGCTATGACAGGGACGCCCGTCACCCGTATCCCGTCTATTAGCTTGTTTATGTAACGCAGGGCGTATTCCTCGAACATCTTGGGGCCCAGTATCTCCCCCGTGGCCGTGGGGTCGCCTATGGAAATGGCGTCCGCCCCGCTCTCCGCCAGCAGCCTGGCGTAGCCCACCAGAAAATCCGTCACCGCCGCGAGAACCCTGTGGGCGTTGGCGGAGTCCTTGCGCAGCCCCTTCAAAAACGACATGGGGTCCACCAGCGAGGCGGCCAGGCTTATGGGCCCCGTCACGCTGCCTATGACGGGCACGTCCCCGCCCTTGGCGGCTATGCGGGACACCGCCTCGGCCACCGCCGCTACGCGCCCCCGCCGCAGCGCCCCCGCCGCGTCTATGCCGCCCGCCTCCGACACGTCGGCGTAACGCTCCTTGCGTATCTTGGGCTCGCACTCCAGCGTGCCGTGGTCAACCTCGCTGCCCAAAACCTCCGCCTCCACGGTCATGCAGAAGGGGACGCCGTAATTCTCGAAGCCAGTGCCCTCCCGCACGTCCCGCGAGAGCGCGGCCATCAGCTCCGGCGAGAAGTGCGCCTCGGGCAGCCTGTTGCCGCCCCGCTCCATCACCTCAACTATGGCGGCGTTCATCATGCCGCCGGGGCAGACCACAGGGGGGCGGTCCACCGTCTTTTTGTCGAACGCCCGCGATATACGTTCCTTAGGGCTAAGATCATCCATAGTCATCTCCAATTCCTTCGGGGCTTCCGAAACCCTCGGGGGACGTCCCAGGGGAACCCCCGAACACGAGCCTCCCGGCTCCCGCCTGTCAGGCGACCCGACCGCCGCCCGCCTCGCGCGCAGTGTCCAGCATTTTGTGTATATTGGCGAAGGGCGTCTCCGTGGGCAGGCTGCAGCCCGACGCCACTATCAGCCCCTTAGGCGAGTCCCCCGCCGCGCGGATGCAGGCCAGCGTGGCCTCCCGCACCTCCTCCGCGCCGCCCAGCAGCATCACCTCGGAAGGCCGCACGTTCCCCATGAGCCTGACGCGGCCGCCCACCGCCAGCTTCGCGTCCTCCAAAGACGCCTCATTGTCAATGCTCAGGCAGTCCGCGCCCGCGTCCGCCATCAAATCCCAAATCTTGTCGGTCTTTCCGCAGATGTGCAAAGTGACCGATTTCCCCCTGCCGTGTATGTAGTCTATGAGCCGCTTCAGATAGGGGAAGGAGAAGGTCTCGAACTGGCGGCGGCTGATCACCGTCCCCGAGGACATGGGGTCCGTCAGGCTGGGCGCGGCGCCCGTGCCTATGATGGCCTCGGCGTAGGCCAGGGCGCTCTGCAGCGAAAGCTCGCACAGCGCGTGGACGGCCTCGGGGTTTTTCAGCACCAGGCGGGAAAGCTTCTCCGCGCCTATGAGGAAGGAGGCGTTGGTGAAAGGCCCCGTGAGCGCGCCCGTGACGGGGACTTCCTTGCCCACCGCGTCCATGGCCATGTCCATCGCCTTGAGAAACTCGGGCAGATGCCCGTCCCGCCTGGGGTCGGCGGGGGACAGGGAGGATATGCCCCCCTCGTCGCTTATGGCAGGCGCCTCCAGATAGGCCGTCTCGTCCTCAGGCTGCCGCGCCCGCGCGCCCATGGCCTCCGCCAATGTGTACAAATCCGTGAATATCCTGATATTGTCGTAGCCGAACAGGCGGTAGGCCGCCACGTGCGCCCGCGCTATGGCCGCGCCGTCCCCGCGCAGCTCGGACACCTTCACGCCCGTCACCCGCGCCGCCGTGTTGCCCACGATGGGGACGCAGGGCAGACGGTCCACGCTATCGCCCTTGTTGTAGGCGGCAATCCGCTCCAAGGGGGTCATTTGGTCTTTCATATCCCACTCCATCCCGGCTCTCGCCGAATCCGCGCCCGAGGGCCTCAAAAAGCGGCCGCCCGCGCCTCGGGCCCCGCCGTGCCCGTCAACTCCCGCGCCAGCCTCACGGCCTCGGCGGCGTTCTTGGAATAGCCGTCGGCGCCGATTTTGTCCGCGAAGGACTTAGACACGGGGCCGCCGCCCACCATCACCTTTACCCTGTCCCGCGCGCCGGCCTCCTCCAACAGCTCTATCACCCGCCGCATCCCCGCCATGGTGGTGGTCATCAGGGTGGAAAGCCCGATGACGTCCGCTTTCTGGCTGATGGCCTCCTCCACGAACCGCGCGGGCGGCACGTCGCGCCCCAAATCCACTATGTCGAAGCCCGAGGACTCCAGCATTATCTTCACCAGGTTCTTGCCTATGTCGTGGGTGTCGCCCTCCACCACGCCTATGACCACTTTGCGCCTGTCCGCGCCCACGTCCGCCTTGATGTGGGGCCGCAGCACGTCCAGCCCCGCGTACATGGCGTCGGAACACATCAGAAGCTCGGGGATGAAATACTCCTCCTCCTCGAACAAGGCGCCGGCCCGCTCCATCCCGTCCGCCAGCCCCTGGTCAATAGCCTCGTAGGCGTCCACGCCCTCATCCACGGCGCGTCGCGACAGGCTGGCCGCGCCGTCCTCGTCCATGCCCACCACCGCGTCCGACAGCAACCCGTACAACTCCTTCTCATTTGGCATAGCGTCCTTGCCCCCTCCCGATACTGTCGCCCCGACGGCCGAAAAAGGCCGTTCCCGCAGGCGATCCGCATTAACCGTTAAACATAGTATGTATATATGTTATATATGAATATTATGACTGGTATTGGAAGCGTTGTCAATAGGTTTTGGAAAAAAATTGGCATAGTTTACGGGCATTATTTCCGAGCGGCGGGGGAAGGCGGGCAAGAACTGCTCGAAATGGTTGCAAAACAAGGCTGATTAAGGTATTATTTAATGGTGGATCCGCCTCGCGGGGGGCAGGCCCCCCCGAAACGAGGGGCGGCGCCCGAAGCCCGAGGCGCGTCTCAAGCCTGGGCAAGCCGAGGCTTTTAGCGAAATGAAAGGAAAAGCGATGCCCTCACCTCCCGGCAGGGTGGCCTTCACTGTTTTCGGGCTGCCCATTATGTGGTACGGCATATTGATAGCCGCGGCCCTGGCGCTGGCGACCCTGGTCGTCTACAAGCGCGCGTGGCGGCACGGCGTCAAGCCTGAAAAAACCATCGATTTTATCATAATATGCGTGCCGGCGGGCTTGATTGGCGCCCGCCTGTATTATGTCGCGTTCAATTGGGACTATTTCGGCGGCGACCTGCTGCGCGTCGTGAATATAAGGGCTGGCGGGCTGGCGGTGCATGGTGGCCTCATACTGGGCTTTCTGGCCGCCTTCGCCCTTTGCAGGCTGTGGGACGTGAAGCCGCTGGAGGCCCTGGACTTGGCCGCGCCCTCGGTGGCGCTGGCCCAGGCGGTGGGCCGTTGGGGAAATTACTTCAACCAGGAGGCTTACGGCGGCCCCACGGATTTGCCCTGGGCGCTGGCCATTGACGGGCAGAGGGTGCATCCCACGTTCCTGTACGAGTCCCTGTGGTGCCTGCTGCTCTTCCTGTTTCTGCTGAAAATCGACGGCAACAGGCGATTCGCGGGGCAGACCTTCCTGCTCTACGGCATGTTGTATTCATTGGAGAGGTTCTTTGTCGAGCAGCTGAGGACGGACAGCCTCATCCTGCTGGGGCAGTTCAAGCAGGCGCAGGTGTTCAGCGCGGCGGCGTTCGCCGTTTGCCTGGCGCTTTACGCGGTTTTGAGGCGCAAGGAGGACAGAAGGGCGGATTTCCGCCTGTGACGGATATTGGAGGTTTGAATGAAGCTGGGCATTGTCGGATTGCCGAACGTGGGTAAAAGCACGTTGTTCAACGCTATTACAAGGGCCGGGGCAGAGGCCGCGAATTACCCGTTTTGCACCATAGAGCCGAACGTGGGGGTCGTGACCGTGCCCGACGCCCGCGTGGCCGCGCTCCACGAGGCGTACAAATCCAAGCGCGTGGTGTACACCACCATAGAGTTTTACGACATAGCGGGCCTGGTGCGAGGCGCCTCCAGGGGTGAGGGCCTGGGGAACAAATTCCTGGGGCATATCCGCGAGGTGGCCGCGGTGGTTCACGTGGTGCGCTGTTTTGAGGAGGCGAACGTGGTCCACGTGGACGGGAAGCTGGACCCCATATCCGACATCGAGACCATAAACCTGGAATTGATATTGTCGGATTTGGAACTTTTGGAAAGGCGCGCGCAAAAGACGCAGAAGAACCTGAAGGGAGACAAGTCGTTGCAGCAGGAACTGGATATTTTGGAAAAAGTGAGAAAATGGCTGGAGGAGGGGCGGACGGCGCGGAGCCTGGAGCTTTCCGAGCAGGAGTCCGAGTTCGTGAGGACGCTGGATTTGCTCTCCTTCAAGCCCGTGATATACGCGGCCAACGTCTCCGAGGAGGACGCGGGGGCCGCCGACGGCAACGAGATGGTGAAGAGGGTGCGCGAATATGCCGCCGCCGAGGGCTCGGACACGGTGAGCCTCTGCGCGAAGGTGGAGGCCGAGATAGCCGAGCTGGACGATGAGGAAAAGGCGCTGTTCTTCGATGAGCTGGGCATCAAGGAGTCCGGCCTGGACAAGCTGATAAAGGCTTCCTACCATTTGCTGGATTTGATTTCCTTCCTGACGGCAGGGGAGCCGGAGGTCAGGGCCTGGACCATAAAGCGCGGGACGAAGGCGCCCCAGGCGGCGGGCAAGATACACACGGATTTCGAGAAGGGCTTCATAAGGGCGGAGACGATAGCCTACGACAGGCTGATGGAATGCGGCGGCAACCTGGCCGCGGCCAAGGAGAAGGGCCTAGTCCGCTCCGAAGGCAAGGAGTATGTGGTGAAGGACGGGGACGTGATGCATTTTTTGTTTAATGTTTGAGGGGGATCGCGGCCAGCGGCGTTAAAACACGGCTCGGGGAGTTTGCGGGCACGTGGCGTGTTTCGCGTGTGACGATGAGAGAAACGGTTGGGCACGGGCAGGCGGATTACGGTCGCCCGTTTTATTCAGATACATTGGCGGAATCCCGCCCACTGGCCCAAGGACGGCTTTTAACTAGTCCGCGTTCAAAATATTATATTGGAGCGAATTAGTATATACTATCTTCCTGCATCCGCCCAATACCTTTGGGCGGAATTAAAAAAGGATAGGTGTGAGGCCGTTACGGGGCGGAGGCCATTGGTTGGATTGGAGGGAGGAGCAATGAAAAAATCTATCCGTGTTCTCATGTCCTTGCTGATGTGCGTCCCGACGGCGTTGTTCTCTGTTCCGACGTTCGCCGAGACGCACGCGCCGCGTTTGGCTTTGGAAGCCGACGCGGAGTCT
>JAIRPE010000051.1 GCA_031257175.1 Eubacteriales Family XIII. Incertae Sedis bacterium
GTACCTGTAGACGGACAGTCCGCCAATAAAATTCAAATGTTGCCCGTCAACATTTGAAGCGCGGAGCGCACTTAAAATGTTGGCGGTAGCTTCCATCCGCCCCGCCGCGCCCTTCGGGCTTGCGGTGCGGGGAAGCCTCACAGGGCACCTACCAGACGCTCACCGCGTTCGCGTGGTTAGGTGCGCCGCGGTAGCTTCCATCCGCCCCGCCGCGCCCTTCGGGCTTGCGGGGCGGGGAAGCCTCACAGGGCACCGACCAGACGCTCACAGCCGTCGCGTGGTTAGGTGCGCCGCGGACGGTATGAAGGACTAAGGGCTCTGCCCGCCGTCCTTCATACCGTAGGCATCAGTGGGAGACTGATGCCGTCGTTCAAATCCTCCTCCGTTTCCGCCTTGAACAGCAGAAATCGCGACGTGGCCCCAGTACCCGCCGCGACGAGTCCCTAACGTCAATTCTTCCCGTCAAGCAAAGCGCGGAGCCGCGCTATCTCTGCGTCCTTGTTGGCAAGGGCAACGTCCTTGTTGGCAAGGGCAGCGTCCTTGTCGGCAACCACGCCCTTCCATTTCTCGCGCTCGACCTCCGCAGCATGACGCTACGCTGCCGCCTCGTTGTGGCGGGCTCTCGAGCGCAGGCGTTCCATCTCCTTGAACTCCTCCGTCGCCGTGACGCGGCGGTACGCCCCTATCGCCTGCTCCATCACCGGCGCCCCCATTTCCTCTATCTGTTTCAAATCCTCCTCCGTTTCCGCCTTGAACAGCGCCAGCCACAGCTTCAGCTCGTCGTCCGCGCTCACCACCTCGGGCAGCTTCGGCAGCTCGAAATAGTGCAGGCTCTGCCTGTCGGTCAGCGGCTCGTGGCGCGCCACCTCGAGCGGCCTGAACTCCGAGTGGAACTCCTCGCAGCCGAACAGCCTGAACGCCAGAATGCTCACTATCACTACTCGGGGCAGCTCAATATAGTCCTGCCCCTCACCCAGCGCGGACGAGTACTCCCTCGCCCAGTAATAAAGCGACCTCTCGGGGTAGTCGCCCTCGTCGGCCACCTGAATCTCCAAGTCCACCCTCTGCCCGTCCACAGTCATGTTCACGTCCAGGCGGCAGAACTTCTCGCCCCAGCTTTCGGGCAGAATCTCGGGGTTCGTCACCTCGAACCGCCCTATGCTCCCCACCTCGACCCCCAGCAGCCCCGCGACGAGCCGCTTCAAAAGGTCGGGGTGCTGCACGAACAGCATCTTGAACAGCATATCGTTGGTGAACGTGTACTCAAGCTTAGTCATAAACGCGCTCCTTCATACTGATAGTATAACCCATTCGCGGCGTTTCAACAACGGGGCCGCAGGAGAAAAAACAAAGAAGCCCCGAAATTATCAGAATTGCGATTGCGCCTGAAATCCCTTGGCGGCAAGCTTCTTCCACGGTGTCACGGGGTCACGGGGCGGCGGCTTTGGCCCGCTCTCGGACGTCGGCCCGCCATCGGCGTATCCTGAACGTCACCCCAAAAGCGGCGAAAAAGTAGGCCAAGGCGAAGCTGGGTATTATGAACAGCGTGGCGCCGTCCTCAATGCCGTCGAGAACGCCCATGACCGCGAATACTAAAAAAGCGGCCGACAGGGAAATCGCCAACGGCAGGACGCTTCTCATGATGTTCGCCAGGCCGAAGCATATGGGTGAGACGAGGAAGCCCACAAAGGTGAAAAACCCCAAATCCCAGGCATATGAGTCCAGCGCGTAATCAGTGCCCAGCTTCATCCAAAGCCTCCAGCAAAGCGGGACTGCCGCCATGTATATGACGAGCGGAACCAGATACACGAGAGCCATGTCCTCACGCGCGGGAGCAACGCCGCCCGCCGCCCCCTTCTCCCTCGACGGGCGGGTCGCGGCCCTGTATATCCCGAACCCTATCGCGTAGGCCGCCAGGAAATAGGCCATCACGAAGCCCAGCAGCGCTATCCTCGCGCCGTCCCAATCGCCGACGGAATGGACGAAGGCGCCCGCGTATCCGCCCACGCTGAGGGGCGGGAGAAACGACGCGGGAGTGTTTTGCCGCATGACGAAGCCTCCGCCGAAGCAGGAGAAGGACAGGACGAGCCCCCATATGAAAAGCGTCCTGGGGAACCCCGCCGCTTCCAGGACGAGCGCGGAGTAAATCAGGGCGGCCGCGCCGTATACCAAAAACGGGATAAAATATATCAGGAATAATTTTCCTTTTGGCATCGCCTTCAACTCCTTCAGGGACAGGTAATCCTTGTCCTTTTTTAATTTCGCCTAAAAATATTAGGCGGGCTCGGAAGATAGCATATGCCAATCCGCTTCGGCCAGCGTTTTACGCGCGGATTGGCGCCATACTTATCCTTTTTAAACTTCCGCCCAAAATTATTAGGCGGGCGTCGGAGGATAGCATCCGCTAATCCGCTCCAAGATAACGTTTTAAATGCGGATTAGCAATAACTGCGGATTGGCATAAAAAAGACAGAACCGCCCAGACGGCCTTTTCGTCGGCCTTCGGGCGCGGGCTCTCTCAAGGGACGGCTTCGGGGGACATGCTCACGGGGCGCCGCGCAAGCCCTCTTACCTCTTGGGGGGCGCGACGTCCGCTCAATAAAGGAGGCAAGCAGAAGCCCCCTAAATGGTTGGGATTCTCAATAAACTAATTAAGACAGTATATCCTTTATATAACATTAGAAGGGGAAAGTCAATAGGCAAAAGGCCGTCTCGCCCAAATTCGTCCGATTTCCGCGCGATTCCCGCCCGATTTCGCCCGACGGGGCTTCCTCGCGCCAATTAAGCGGCGTTTCGCGCTACACCCCACGCGTCGGGACAAATCAAGCGATATGGCAGGCTTGCCTTGGCGCGGCTCCGACGTTCGCGGTTCCAGGAGCGAAGCGAACGCGCTTTTTGAATTAGTCTTGCCCGACAATCGGCCTGAGCGGAACGTATCCCGCCTGCTCAACGCATTTTTGCCCTTCATCGGACAAAATCCAGTCGAGGAATTTGCGGCCTAACCCATTTGCGCCGTCATTTTCACGAATAACGCCATAGTAACTGACCGTCAACGGATAAGCGGCGTCCGCAAGATTTTCATTGTTGGGCTGAACCCCGTCAATCCGCAAAATTTTGATGTTTTCATTTTTGTATAAATTGTCGATGTAATACTTGTAGGTGTAGCCTATGCTCGCTGTTTCGTTCTTGTATTCAGCCACGAGATTGACGAGCCTCCCCATGCCCATGACCACCGGCGCTTTGATTGGCAACGCCATTCGGGCTCCTTGCATGACAAGCCGCTCCATGCCCGTCTGGCTGCCGGAGTCTTTTTCGCGCTGGTAGGCGACTATTGGGCTGTCAGCGCCGCCGACCTCGCTCCAGTTCGTTATCTCGCCGGAATAGATGCCCCGCGCCTGCTCGATGGTTAAGCTTTCCACGGGGTTGTTTATGTGCGTGATAAACACGAATGCGTCATAACAAATCGGCTCAATGCCAAGCTTGACGCCATCCTCCTCAGCCATTGCCCATTCGTCCGCGGAGGGGTAGGTCGCTAATATTATGTCGGCAAGCTTGAACTCGTTAGGGGCAGTGACATATTTCGCCCGCCCGACAATGGCTTCATAAGCCGTCTTTGTTGTTTCAAACGCGGCGTATTTAAGCGCCTGGCGGTCTGTCGCGCCCAAATGCTGGCGCGCGAACTCTAACCCGAGGGGGACGCAGACCGTTGAACCGTTCATGAGCGGGTAATCGTCCTTGAATTCGCTATTTACAACTATCTGCCGCCAATTTTCCCCGCGCGTGAGTTCTGAATCGATACTGTAGTAACTGCTGAGTTTATCCGGCGTCCCTTCAGGGTCTATGACGCCGTACAATTCGTGTATCGCCGCACCGACGTTTGGCGCGGCGCGATAGATGCCGACGTGAGGGACTTCGATAAAAACCCCATTGCCCATAGAATAGAGAAAGAACGGGGCAGTCCCATCTTCGGTATTGACGTTAATCAGCAAATACGCGCGCGCGGCGGGCATGTCATTTACAGAATTTTTAAGCGTTTTCTTCGCTTGCGCGAGCAAGGACAGCAATGCCTCCACCTTTGAACGGTCGCTCAACTTAACAAGGCCCTGGCTCGTCATATCCGCAGTATTGATTTCCTCCAACTCAACGCTCGATACCTCATTCAAATCAGGAAGGACAATTCGGCTTTGCCAGCCTCTATGGCTTAAATAACCCGCGCCAATCATTGTCATGAGCAACACTGCCCCGACCAATACTGATACGCGTTTAAAATATTTACTTTGCAAAAACTTTCTCGATTCTTTTATCTCCATTTGAGTATTATATCACGGAAATATGAGCGATTCCACCCAAATTCCAAGCCCCTTGACGGTCGCGGACGGTTCAGCGCAAATCGGCGAGACGCTTTTCACATAGACAATGCTAATCCGCGTGTAATGCCAATCCGCACTCAAAACGTTCCCTCGAAGCGGATTGGCAAATACTATCTTCCGACGCCCGCCCAATGGTTTTGGGCGGAATCTACAAAGAGGATAGGTATAATGCCAAACCGCACTCAAACCGTTCCCACGGCGCGGATTGGCAAATACTATCTTCCCACGCCCGCCCAATGGTTTTGGGCGGAATCTACAACGAGGATACGTACAAACGCGATACGGAAAGAAATTTTGGCGGCGCGGAATAAAAGCAAAACCGTCGCAAAGCGCTTCTTGGCGCGTTGCCGTGGGTTGGAAAATCGTATATAATTGTAGAAAGCTGGGCTTTGCCTGCGCCCGCCCTCTCGGGAACGGCGGGAATTGATTTATAGACCGACGGTCTATAAGGATTAGGGGGACTAGTAGCCATGATTGAAACGTTGCGGGTCGGCCTTGAGGGGTTAGGGATACGCTATGATGAGCGGATGGCCGCGAAGCTTATTGCCTACATGGAGCGGGTGCTGGAGTGGAACGGGCGCGTGAACATGACGGCCATCACCGACAGGGGGGACTTCATCGTGAAGCACTTCTTGGATTCCCTGGTCTGTCACGGCTGGGATGAGGTGGCGCGGGCGGAACGGGTCATCGACGTGGGGACAGGGGCGGGGTTTCCCGGCGTTCCGTTGGCGATTCTGTTCCCAGAGAAAAAATTCACGCTGGTGGATTCCCTCGGTAAGAGGGTGCGCATAATCCAGGACCTCTTGGGGGAGCTTGAGGTGGGGAACGTGGAGGCGGTGCATGGCCGCGCCGAGGATTTGGGGAACACCAAGGGTTATAGGGAGCGGTTTGCCCTTTGCCTGAGCAGGGCGGTGGCCGACTTGAAGATTTTGGCGGAATATTGTCTGCCCTTCGTGGCGGTTGGCGGCCATTTTTTGGCCTATAAAGGCGGAAGTCCCAGAGAAGAACTGGAGCAGGCGCAAAACGCCATTAAGAAAATGGGCGGCAAGTTTTTAGAAAGCAGGGAAATAACATTGGACGGCGGGCGAATTTCCCGCAGCATCCTGGTTATCGCGAAGCGCTCCCGCACGCCCAAGGGCTTTCCCAGAAAAGCGGGAACGCCTGAAAGGAGCCCTATTGTTTAGGCTGGGCGGGGGCGGAGAAATCGTCGGGAACGGCGAGGGGCGCTGGGTTGGTTGGCAGGAATAACTGCCGAGCGACTGGGCACGGGCACGACGGGACGCAGTCGGGTATTGAGAAGGACGCAGGGGAAATCGTAATGACGCTGGCAAGGGCGGGGCATGATTGGCAAAATCGTATCTCTCAGGTGGATAAGACGCGAGAAAACCGTCGAAAGCGGCGAAGGGCGCGGGTTGGTTGGCAGGCGTGGCTGTGCCTTAATCTCGAACAATCCGAGTTGAGTTGAAAGGAAAATTATGGATGTCAGTTAGCCGACATGTTTTATAGACCGACGGTCTACTAGGCGTTAATGGGATTTATTGGAATTTATGGCCGTAGAGGGTCAACCGCGCCGAGGGTTTCTCTGGAAGCGCGACGAGGATGGCGCGAGGGGGATATTTTCTCTTCGATGTGGGCGACAACCGTCGCCAGATTTTCTTTCTCGGCCTGTAAGCTTATGGGAATGAGTTTCCCTATTTATTTCCATTTTGGCGAGAGGTTTGGCGAAAAATCGGCCCTTCAGATTGCGCTACAGGCGTTTTTTTTCGCCTTCTCGGTGCGAAGGTTCATTTAAGGGTTCGTTGCGGCGTAGAGGGAATTTACGGGATGCTCGCGTGTTATTCCATTATTTGTAATCTATCCCTAGTTCATGCTTCCAATATTGCCCTTTTATACCTCTTCGCGTTCCCAGGGGAGGGGCGCGAAAGCAAATTTCCACATGCGCCCCTCGGGCCCATTCGCTATGAACCCCTTTCCTGGGCATGGGAGTCGGAACCTTCTCCTAATCCGTAGCTTAAATGTTACCTTGTGACTTATTGGTAAACATTACCTTTGGACATCCGCCCAATAGTTTTGGGCGGAATTTGAAAAAGGATACGCATAACCCGCCCGCCTGCGGGCGCTGGTAGGTTCTACTCGAATTTTAGGCGGTGTAAAATAGTTCTGGGTTTTGGATCGGAAGATTAAAGAAACAGAAGACCGAAATCCGTGATAAAATGTTGTTTGAACAAGACAATACAGAATCACGGAAAGGCGGTCTTCTA
>JAIRPE010000019.1 GCA_031257175.1 Eubacteriales Family XIII. Incertae Sedis bacterium
TCTTGAACGCGGACAGCGCGACGTTGCAGGCTATAGTGACGCGGGAAACGCGCATGGCGGTTTGTTCCCTAGTTTTATCCATACATAGATAATACCGCGCCGCAAGAACCGCGTCAAGCCTCATGGCCAATCCGCGTGAGGACGGAATCTGATCTCCTAATGCCCATCCGCATTCAAAATGTGACCTTGAAGCGGACTGGCGGGCGTTATCTTCCGAATTCCGTCCAATAGTTTCGGGCGGAATTTAAAAAAGGAATTAGTATGCCTCTCTTTGCATTCCAGCCACCCCATCACGCGCTCGCGCCTCATGAAAGCGTTTATTTCCCGCTAATTGCCGTTATTTTTGAGAAGCATCGCTTTCGACATGAACTCGTCGTCCTCCCCGTCTCACCCCCCAAATCCCAACTCTCCTTCCTCAACTTGTAAAATACCTCAATTTATGTTATACTCTTAAAGAGGGCCTGTCGCATGATTAAATTTGATAACGTTAGCAAAAGATACGGCAACGGCTCCGTTGTCGTGAAGTCGCTTAACTTTGAAACCCAGGAAGGCGAGCTGTTGGTTCTCATCGGGCCCAGCGGTTGCGGCAAGACCACCACCATGAAAATGATAAACCGCCTCGTCCCCCACTCGGAGGGGCGGATCACCATCGGCGGAAAGGACGTCGGCTCCCTTGACCCTGTGTTGCTGCGGCGCGGCATTGGCTACGTCATCCAGCAGATTGGCTTGTTCCCTCATTATACCATCGAAGAAAACATCGCCTTGATTCCTAGGCTGAACAAGTGGGAGGAACGCGCCGTCAAGGAGAGGGTCCGCCATTTGATGGACGTGGTCGGGCTGAACCCTGAGGCGTTCGCGGGGCGCTACCCCCGTGAGCTGTCGGGCGGCCAGCAGCAACGGGTGGGCGTGGCCCGCGCGCTCGCGGCCAACCCTGACATCATCTTGATGGACGAGCCTTTTGGCGCTTTAGACCCGCTGACCCGCGAGCAGCTTCAGGACGAGCTGCTACGCATTCAGTCCGAAATGCACAAGACCGTCGTTTTTGTCACGCACGATATTGACGAGGCGCTCAAGCTGGGCGACCGAATCGGCGTCATGAGGGACGGCGCGTTGTTGCAATTGGACACGCCCGACCGTCTGCTCACGAATCCGGCCCACGGGTTCGTGGAGGAATTCATAGGGAAAAAGCGGATTTACCAGAACCCCGACTATGTGCCCATAACGGACATCATGCGCGACCACCCCGCCACGACGCAGCCTTACAGGACGGCGGGCATGGCTGTCAGCTTCATGCGGAAGCACAAGACCGACACGCTGATTATCACCGACGGGGGCGGCGGGCTGCTGGGCATCGTCTCCGCTTATGACCTGCATTCCGTGGGGGGGGATGAGACGCTGGCGCGTATCATGAAGCCCGTCGCGTCCGTGCTGGCCGACACGGCGACGGCGAAGGACGCCCTTAAGATGATAGGCAAGACGCCGCTGGGGGTCATCCCCGTCGTGGACGGGGGCGGCAAGGTGGTCGGCGTGGTGACGCGCGGCTCGTTGCTGAGTTTTTTCGCGAACCAATGGTCGGAGGAGGATTCTATTGAGAAGTGAGCCGCTGTGGGCGCAGATTGTCCAACAATTGAATATGCGCTGGCCGGATTTGCTTCAGGCGCTGCTGCAGCATGTGCAGCTGGTCATCGTCTCCATGCTTATCGCCGCCGCCGTGGGCATCCCCCTCGGCGTCCTCATCACCCGCGCGCGCTCCCTTGAGGCGCCCGTGCTGGGGGTGGCCGGGATTTTGCAGACCATCCCGAGTCTGGCGCTTTTGGGGTTCATGATACCTTTGTTCGGGATAGGGATTAAGACGGCCATAGCCGCTTTGTTTCTTTATTCGCTCCTGCCCATCATCCGCAACACGGTGACGGGGATCAACAATGTGGACGCGGCGACCCTGGAGGCCGCCAGGGGCATGGGGATGACGGATTCCCAAATTTTGTTGAAGGTGCAGTTCCCGCTGGCTTTGAACGTCATCATGGCGGGCATCCGAACGGCTACGGTGATTAACGTGGGCACCGCGACCCTGGCGGCTTTTATAGGGGGGGGCGGCCTGGGTGATTTCATTTTTATCGGCATTTCCAGGAATATTGACGCGCTGGTGCTGATAGGGGCGGTTCCCGCGGCTCTTCTCGCTTTGCTTTTCGACAGGCTGCTCGGGATTCTGGAGAAGGCCACCGCCCCTGCGGGTTAGCGGGCGGCTTCGCGGTCGGGGTTCGGGATGTTGGCGCCGGGTATAAGGAGGTTCGCAATGAAAATGAAGATGAGAATGCTGATATGCGTGGCCGCCGTGCTGGCCGTCGCGCTCTGCGGGTGCGGGGGGGGCTCGGCGCGGGGCGGCGAGGCTATCACCGTGGGCTCGAAGAATTATACTGAGAATATTATCATGGCGCACATGCTGGCGGATTTGATCGAGGAGGAGACGGGGCTGCCCGTCGTTCGGAAGGTGAATCTCGGCGGCTCGAACGTGGCCTGGACGGCGTTGCTGAACGGCGATATCCAGGTGATGCCTGACTACACGGGGACTATCGTGGCCAATTACTACCAGGAGCCCACGGGGGCTTCGCGGGAGACGCTGGAGAAGGCGCGGGAGCTGGTGAGCGGGGATCATGTCAAGGCGCTGGAGGCGTTCGGGTTCAACAACACTTATACTCTCGCCGTGACCCAGGAGACGGCCGAGAAGTACCATTTGGAGACTTTCAGCGATTTGGTGGGGGTCGCGGGTGAGTTGATTTTGGGCTGCGGGTTTGAGTTTAAGGACAGGCCCGACGGCTATCCGGGGGTTCAGGCGGCATATGGCATGAATTTCAAGGAGGTCAAGGGGATGGATCACGGGCTTGTGTACCGCTCCCTCGCCGAGGGCGCGGTGGACGTGGTGGACGCTTATTCGACGGACGGCCAAATCAGCGTGTACAAGCTTAAAATCCTGGAGGACGACTTGGGGTTTTTCCCGCCCTACGACTGTCTGCCCGTGGTTCGTCAGGATGTTCTGGAGAAACACCCCGAAATCGAGGCCGCCCTCAACAAGCTGGCGGGGAAAATCGACGAGGCGACCATGCAGGCGCTGAACGCGAAGGTTGACGAGGACGGGATGAAGGCGGAGACGGTGGCCCACGATTTTCTGTATCCCAAGGATTAGGGGCGCGCTCCGACAAACAGCGAATTCCTATGGATTTTCTGTCAGCGGGGTCGCAAAACCCACTATTATTGACAAATTAGGGATGCAGGGGGAACGAGGCCGGCGCCACTATGAGAATGGAATGCCGACAGGCGGGGGGCGTTCGCGGGCTCCCGCCCTGACGGCGGCGAAACGGGACGCCTGGCGGCCTTTCCCCCTTTATCTCGAGCTCATCCACAGCCCTACAAGTCCTAAAACAGTCAAATGCAGGGGGTAGTAGGCATAGAAAAACCATTTCATCCCTTTCCACTTCCCCCTCTCGCCGTTATAAAAATGCAGTATCGGTATCACCATCGCGACGAACAACTGTATCAGGCCGTAGGTCACGTTCAGGAATATCGCGTACACTGCCGCGTATGCCGCCATCCATAGCATGAACCAGAGCATCTGCCGCCTGAAATTCCCGCGGTTCCTGCCCATGTACAGTATGGAGACCGCCGCCGGCGTGCTCCAGTCCGCGATGAAGGCCGCAATCAAGCAAACCCACACGAGAGCCATTTTGTGCCAATATTTCAGCCTCGGGTCTTCGCTTTTATAAATAATCAGCGCCGTAAGCCCCAGGGCGAAGGCCCAAATCACGCTGGTCTGGTCGAACACGCCCGTCTTTAAGGGGATGAACCTGTCAATGAACGGCCTGCCGCTTTGCGCCAGGCTCAGCTTCCCCGGCGTCATCAGCAGGGCGTAGGCGAAATGCGAGATAACCGCGAAAATAAACAGCCTCGCCAGGTATTTTTTGATGTTGCTTGTATGATAATAGCCTTCCACGATGGAAAACATCATGATCGGGGCGGTCAGGCGCCCGACGATGTGGAGGAGAATCACGGGGAAATCCGTGCGAAAGCCGGGGAAGAACGTCCACGTGCTGTGGTCCACGGTCATCGCGACCACGGCTATGACTTTCAAGGCGTTCTGCGTGATTCCTGGTTTGTTCGCGATTTTCGGCAAATCCATTCCTGCGCCTCCTTATGCGAATCCGCTTCCGGCTCCAATCCGCGCTCAGTCCTACTCAGCATTTAGGCCGTCGGCTTTGAACATTTTGAGCGCGCTCCGCGCTTAAAATGTTGACGGGCAACATTTGAACGGGGTAGCGGATGCTGTCATCCGACGCCCGCCCAAAAGTTTTGGGCGGTATTTAAAAATCATAAGTATTATTTTACTATTTTCTTTTCTTTCCAATTGTCTATTATTGCCCGGTTGTTTTCTTTGTCTCCGTAAACGAAGGGTTTTAAAAACACGTTCACCGCGACGGCCGTGTATATTTTTGAGAGCAGGGGGGCTTTGTTTTTCGCCGTTTTTTCGATAAAGCGCCTTGCCGTTTCTTCAATTTTCGCCCTGTTGCCCTCCAGCGCGTCGTGGTTGAACGGGTTTTTTATGGCGACCGACCGCGCGTTGTAGCCGCCCGCGTTCATGACCATTTCCCTCATGACTCCGAGGGTTTTGTTCCCCATGGCGTTTTCGTAGGTCGTCACGTTCACGCAGGGTTTTTTATACAGCAACTGCTCCATGGTCATGTGAACCCTGTCGTGGAAGTCTTTGAACAGCCCCGAGACGTTGCTGGCGTATGTGGGGCTGCCCCAAACCAGGCCGTCGCAGTTTTTTATGGCGTCATGGACGGCTTCGACGCCGTCGCCCTTCAAGGCGCAATGGCCCGTTTTGTAGCAATTTTTGCAACCGACGCAGTGTTTGATGTTCAAGTCCACCAGGTTGATGAATTCCACGTCCGTTCCAGGGAAGTTGTTTTTCAAGTATTCGCCGAAGTAACTCAAAACGCCGAAGGTGGCCCCGTTTTTCCTGGGGCTCCCGTTGATGATGACTATCCGCACGGCGTTCTCCTTCCTTTAAGTTCCATTATAATAATATAATACCATATGCGCCGTCGGAAGGCAAGCGCGCCAGGGGCGGAGGCGGCTCAACATGCCGATGGGCAAGGGCGGCGGCCTCGCCCCCGATTTCCTCCGCGAACGTCACGCGCACCAGGTCGGATAGGTTTTCAGGCGTTCTTCCCACCAGGAGTCGAAGTCTTTTTCGTCGCCTCCAGCTTCTTCGTAGCATGCGCGCATAGCGCTGAACCACTCCTTTGCGTAGGGGTGTTCTTCTAGCCCTTTGATCATGAAAATGTTCATCGCCAGTGAAAATAAATCCAACGCTTCCCTGTAGCGCCCCTGGGCGTGGTACACGGTCGCGATGTTGTAGTATGTCACCGCCGTGTTCGGATGTTCCGCGCCCAACTTTTTCTCTCTGATTGCCAAAGCCTTGCGATGCCATTCCAGCGCATTCTCATAGCCCCCCTGGGCGTGGTACACATTCGCGATGTTGTTGTATGCCACCGCCGTTCTCGGATGTTCCTCGCCCAACGTTTTCTCTATGATTGCCAAAGCCTTGCTATAATATTCCAACGCATTCTCATATTTCTCCTGGTCGCGGTACACGATCGCGATGTTGTTGTATGTATCCGCCGTGTCCAGATGTTCCGCGCCCAACGTTTTCTCTCTGATTGCCAAAGCCTTGCAAAGCAGCTCCAGCGCATTCTCATATTTCCCCTGGTCGCGGTACACGAGCGCGATGTTATTGTAGCCCCCCGCCGTGTGTGGATATTCCGCGCCCAACGTTTTTTCTATGACTTTCAAAACCTTGCGATAATGCTCCAACGCATTCTCATATTTCCCCTGGTCGTGGTACACGCTCGCGATGTTGTTGTATGTATCCGCCGTGTCCAGATGTTCCGCGCCCAACTTTTCCTCTCTGATTGCCAAAGCCTTGTGACACAGCTCCAGCGCATTCTCATACTCCCCCTGAGCGCGGTACACGCCCGCGATGTTGTTGTATGTATCCGCTGTGTCCAGATGTTCCGCGCCCAACGTTTTCTCTCTGATTGCCAAAGCCTTGCGATGCCATTCCAGCGCATTCTCATAGCCCCCCTGGGCGTGGTACACATTCGCGATGTTGTTGTATGCCACCGCCGTTCTCGGATGTTCCGCGCCTAACGTTTTCTCGTAGATTTCCAAAGCCTTGCTATACAGCTCCAGCGCATTCTTATAGTCCCCCTGGGCGCGGTACATGAGCGCGATGTTGTTGTATGCACCCGCCGTATCCAGATGTTCCGCGCCCGACGTTTTCTCTCTGATTGCCAAAACCTTGCGACACAGCTCCAGCGCCCCTACATAGTCGCCTCGGTGGTACAAACCCTCCTCGGCTTCCTCATATACACACGCTATTTTTCCCTGCGAATCATCGTCCGTCAAAACTCCCTCGGCCTGCCGCGCGATTTCGGCCACGTGGGGCAGGCTGGCGGAAAACTCTTCAAGCTCCTCTCTCGTCCCATATCGATATTTAAAACCCGAACAGGCAATTTTCAGGCAACGGCTTACCCATTCGGCGTTTCGGCCGAATCCCTGCTTCACCGCCGTCTGAATGAGCCGATGGACGGTCAACCGCGCCCTCTCGCCGACGCGGTTCAGCGAGACGAGGGAGTAGCGCGTCAGCTTCCCGATGAGGGCGTCATGCCCTGGCGCGTCCTTCGGGTCAAGGAACTCTTTCAGCAGGGCAGGCGCCCCGTCGCGCCCGTCGATGAAGAGCCGCAGCGGGATGTCGTCGGCCGCGCAGTAGGCGCAGAGGTTGAACAATTGGAGCGCCGCTTTCGTTTCCTCGTCGCTTTCGGCTTCTTGGCTGATTTTCTCGAAGGTCGCGCTCCAAACCGTCAAAACGGTCTTGTCGTATGAGGTGGCGGCGGGATGGCCGCTCAAAACCTTAAGGCCGTGCCGCTCGTACAGTTTCAGATATTCGGATATATTGTATTTGTTTTCCTCGATATAGGCCGCGGCGCACTCCAAGGCCAGCGGCAAACGCCCCAGCGCCTCCGCCAGCGCCTCCGCGTCGGCGGGGTCCGCGTTCCCGACGCGGCGCCGGATGAACTCCACGGAATCGGGGGGTGAAAACACGTCCGCCTCCAGCGGTTCCGCCACAATCCCTCTCAGCTTTTCCCGAGAGTTAATCAATATGTGGCTTCGCCCAAGGCTCGTGGGCAGATATTCTCTCAGCCTCGGGCAGCCCTCCGCGTTGTCGTATATCAACAGGCACGAGGGGTTCTCTTTGACCCAGTCGGAAAACATTCTCATTATGGCGGGGAAGTCTATTCCCGTGGTTTCCCTCACGCCCAGGTTTTCTATGGCGAACTCGCGGCAGTCGGCCTCCAGAGTGGCCTCCGACTCCGCGTTGAAGAGCCACATCAGCTCGTATTCGGAGGCGTGGGCATAGGCGTACTCAACGGCGGCCTGCGTCTTGCCGAAGCCGCCCGCGCCCGTGAC
>JAIRPE010000093.1 GCA_031257175.1 Eubacteriales Family XIII. Incertae Sedis bacterium
CCTCCCCAAGAGGGGTACAGGCCCGTGCCGCCACTACGGGAGGCCGCCCGTGACGCGGAGGAGAACAAGGTGATGGCCGTGCTGGCCTACATACTGTTCTTCATCCCGTTGCTGGCGGGGGCGCATAAGACCTCGCCCTTCGTGAGGCATCACGCGAACCAGGGGACGGTTCTGTTCATCGCCTCGGCCCTTTACGGGGTGGCATACTCCATCCTTTCGATGATTCTCGCGTTCATCCCTTTTTTCGGCTGGGCGCTTATCGGAATTTTGGGGATCGCGGGCATAGCGCCTCTGGTGTTATGCATTATAGGGATAGTCAACGCGGCCAACGGAACCATGAAGGCGTTGCCTGTCATAGGCAGTTTCACTGTCATTAAGTGAGGCTTCGCCAAAGGATAGATACCAAGAGCCACGCCGCAAAGGGACGTTCAGACCCCTTCGGCGTGGCTCTTGGCCGTGTTGCAAAAAACGTGGCTGTTGCCGGAATACGACTGAATCGTAATGTATGTCGGCTTCAGGTTGCCATTGCGCCCGCGCTCTTGTCAGTCAGAGACCCCCGCGCCGCAACACTTCTTGTATTTCTTGCCGCTGCCGCAGGGACAGGGGTCGTTCCGCCCCGGCAGCTTCTCTTTCACCAGCGTCTTGGAAGTCCTGTATTTCTTGATGATCGATTGGCGCGTCTCATCGTCCAACACGGTCTCCCATTGCGGGAGTTCGTACAGATGTTTGGCTTTCGCGTCATGCATGTTAAAGTACAGCTTCTCGAAATCGATATCGAGGGAAACAGCCGAGCTTTCGTCCATGCTTTCCAAATCGAGGCTGTTGTTCAGGCTGGTGGTGACGCCGTCCAAAAATCCCATGAAAAAAACAGGTTCCACATCCCAACGGGACATAAGCTCCCCGAAGCTGCCCTCGACGGCCTGGCCGGGATTGTCGAGTATGGAACTGTATATCTTTATCTCCGTGGCGGCGTACTTGTCCCAAAACGCCTTCAGCGTCTCGTTGGTCTGGCCGGAAGCCAAGTCCTGCCATTGCTTGAATAAACTCATTTCCGCCTCCTTACCGCCCGTCGCCGCGCAGGGCCCGGACTATTTCTATCACGTCGCCTATGACGGCGCTGCCCGTGGGCAAGGGGCCGGCGCCCCTGCCGTAAAACATGAGCTCGCCCACGGCGTTCCCCTTCACGAAAATGGCGTTGAACTCGTTGCTCACGCCTGCCAATGGGTGGGAGAAGGGAATCAAAGTCGGTTTCACGCTGTATTCCAGCGCCCCGTTTTCCCGTTTGGCGGCGGCGATGAGCTTTATTTTGGAGCCCGCCTTGGCCGCGGCCTCGATATCGGCCATGCTTATCTTCGTTATCCCCTCAGTGGGGATGTCGTTCGGATGGACTCTAGCGCCGAAAACCAGCGAAATGAGTATGGAGAGTTTGTTGGCCACGTCATGCCCCTCCACGTCCGCCGTTGGATCCGCTTCCGCGAAGCCCTTGGCTTGCGCGTCGCTCAACGCTTGGGCATAGGGCGAGCCGTTCTCCGCCATTTGCGTCAGTATGTAATTCGTGGTGCCGTTCAATATACCCAGCACCTCAGTGTACTCGTTCGCCAGAAGAGGCTTGGTAAGAGCGTTCAGAATAGGGATGCCGCCTCCGACGCTGCCTTCGAAGCGGAACATAACGCGGCGCTTCTCGGCGGTTCCGACGAGCTTGTCGAAATCGGCGGCGATGGCCGCTTTGTTGGCCGTGACCACGTGCTTGCCGTTTTCCATGGCCTTAAGCATAAAACCGGTGGCGGGCTCGATGCCGCCCAACAGTTCTATCACTATGTCTATCTCCGGATCCGTCAATATGTCGTCCGGATTCTGCGTGAACTGGTCGGGGCTGACGTTGACGTCCCGTTTTCGCTTCACGTCCAGCTCCAGTATCTTCGTGATGTCGATATCCGCGCCAACCCTGGAAGCGATAAGCTCCCTGTTCATCTCCAGGGTTTTGTAAGCGCCCGTGCCGACATTGCCCATGCCTAAAAGGCCTACTTTGAATTTTTTCATGTTTATCTCCGTTGCGGATTGCCGCATATCCAGGTATTTTTGCCTTCAAGGGACGCACAAAACCTCCGCGAGCCTCCGGACGCTTTTGTGCGCCCGGCAAGACAAAAACTCCAACTCGATGGCTTGCGGCGATATTTTGTCCCTTTCATATAATTATAGTATATATTCCTGACTTGGTAAAGAAAAATGGAAACATTCTTAAAAAACATTAGAGAACACAAGCAAAAACAACACGCCCCGGCGCGGGTTCAGCCGACTGGGGCGTAGGTTTCCGCCTGTCAGGACGAGCGGGGTTGGAGGCCCCCGCACCGCTTCGCGTCAGCTTTTAAGCTCCCCGAGCGTCAGCGGCGCGGTGACGTTCTGGCCGCTCCTGACCACCGTTATCTGCAACGTGTCTCCCACCTTGTAGGCGCCTACCGCGGAGTTGAAGCCCGCAAGATCCGACACCGCCACGCCGTTCACTGCCGTTATCCTGTCCCCGTTAACCAGTGATTTGCTATTTGATTTATATACGTATAGCCCTAGCTGGCTAACATTATACATAAAAGCGGTTCTTGAATTCTGGACATCCACCAGAGTAAGCCCTGTGTCAATGCGTCCGCGCACGTAGCCGTAGGCGATCAGGTCTGAGATGACGGGCTTGGCCGTGTT
>JAIRPE010000123.1 GCA_031257175.1 Eubacteriales Family XIII. Incertae Sedis bacterium
CAACGCGCCGCCGCAGCAAGCCTTCCTCGCCTACGGCTCGTTAGGCTTGCTGCGGCGGGAAAACCATATCGGGGAAAGATTCCCCCCTTATATGGTTCACATCATTGACAAACGCACACCTGAAGGATAAACTTTTTTTAAAACCGTGTTGACATTTCTTTACACACGCATTACAATAAAAGCAGTTCGTGTGTTGCGTGTTAACAGGATTTCCAATGAGTTCCGGTTAACGCGCGGTTATTTGCGGGGGATTAAAAAAATCCTTAACAAACATCCAAAAAGGAGGAATAGTTATGAAAAAAGTACTAATCTTGGCCTTGGCGGTCATCATGGTCGTCTCTCTCGGAGCCTGCGGGCAGAAGCCTGCCGACACCGGCGCCAACACGTCGACCACCACGTCGACCGACACAAACACCGGCGAAGGCGGGACGGGGAAGATAGGCATATCCATGCCTACCCAGAGCCTGCAGAGGTGGAACCAGGACGGCGCCAACATGAAGTCGGCCTTCGAGGCGGCGGGCTATGAAGTGGATCTCCAGTTCGGCGGCGACAACGACATAGCCACCCAGGTGAGCCAGATCGAGAACATGATCTCGGGCGGTTGCTCCATTTTGGTCATCGCGGCCATCGATGGCGAATCTCTGACCACGGTGCTGGCAGGTGCCAAGGAAAAGAACATACCCGTTATTGCTTACGACAGGCTCATCATGAACAGCGACGCGGTCACCTACTACGCCACATTCGATAACACCTTGGTTGGTCAGAGACAGGGCGAGTATATTGAAGAGGCTCTCGGGCTCAAGAGCGGCGCCGGCCCCTTCAACATCGAGCTGATCACTGGTGACCCCGGGGACAACAACGTCAATTTCTTCTTCGGCGGAGCCATGTCGGTTCTTAAGCCCTATATCGACAGCGGCAAGCTGGTCGTTCCTTCCGGACAGACGGAACAGCTTGCAGTGGCTACCGAAGGCTGGAACACTGAGAAGGCTCAGGCCAGGTTTGAGAACATAATCTCGTCCGTGGGCTACGGCCCCAACGGGAAGAAGCTGGACGCGGTTATGGCTTCCAACGACTCCACGGCTCAGGGCGTGACCAACGCTTTGGTGAACGCGGGCTACACGAAGGACAACTTCCCTGCGCTGACTGGTCAGGACTGCGACACGGCCAGCATGAAGAACATGCTGGCGGGCCTCCAGGGCATGTCCGTGTTCAAGGACACCCGTACCCTGGCCAACCAAGTGGTTTCCATGGCCGACGCCATAGTGAAGGGTGGGGAGCCTGAGGTCAACGACACCACGACCTACGACAACGGCACCGGCGTTATTCCCGCCTTCCTGTGCGAGCCAGTGGTCTGCACCCTGGACAACTACAAAGAACTGCTGATCGACTCCGGCTACTACACAGAGGCCGATCTTCAGTAACACCTGACTTCGAACCCTATTTCGCCGCCGCCCCGACCGGGGCGGCGGCGAAACTCTGAAAGCGCTATTATTTTTTATTCCAAAATATGCCACAAGAAACAATGGAGACTGGGAAATGAACAACTCATTGCTTCGTATGGAGGGGATAGTAAAGGAATTTCCAGGCGTAAGGGCTCTTGACGACGTAAATTTGGAAGTAACCGAGGGAGAGATACACGCGCTCGTGGGGGAAAACGGCGCGGGCAAGTCCACGCTCATGAACGTGCTGAGCGGGCTGTTCCCCTATGGCGACTATCAAGGGAAGATAATCTACGACGGCGAGGAATGCCGTTTTTCTAATATCAAGGACAGCGAGAAGAAGGGCATAGTCATCATACACCAGGAGTTGGCGCTGATCCCGCACATGACCGTGGCGGAAAACATGTTCCTGGGCAACGAACGCGGCGTCGCCGCCCGCATCGACTGGGACGAGACTCACAAAAAGGCCGATGAGTTGATGAAGGCGGTAGGTTTGAACGAGTCGTCGCGCTCGCTGATAAAGGACATCAGCGTGGGCAAACAGCAGATGGTGGAGATAGCCAAGGCGCTGGCGAAGAACGTGCGCCTCCTGATCTTGGACGAGCCCACGGCGTCGCTGAACGAGGACGACTCACAGAAGCTGTTGGCGTTGCTGCTGGAGTTCAAGTCACAGGGCATCACGTCCATACTGATCAGCCACAAGCTCTCGGAGGTGGAACAGGTGGCGGATCACATCACCATACTCCGCGACGGCAGCACCATAGAGACCCTGACCAAGGACAAGGACGAGATAAGCGAGTCCCGCATAGTGAAGGGCATGGTGGGCAGAGAGATCGGCGACCGCTTCCCCAAGCGGGACAGCCGCGTGGGGGACGTGAGCCTGGAGGTGAAGAACTGGACGGTGTACCATCCCCTCTATGAGGGCCGCAAAGTCTGCGACAACGTGAACATCAAGATACATTACGGCGAGGTGGTGGGCGTCAGCGGCCTGATGGGCTCCGGGCGCACGGAGCTGGCCATGAGCATTTTCGGAAGGAGCTACGGCACCGGCATCTCGGGGGAGCTGTATATTAACGGCAAGAGCGTTAACCTTAGAAGCGTCAAAGAGGCCATAGACAACAAGGTGGCCTACGTGACGGAGGACCGCAAGGGCAACGGGCTGATACTGTCCAACCCTTTCCGGGTGAACACCACCTTGGCCAGCCTGGGCAAGGTCAGCAACAGGGGGGCCATCGACAGGGATCTGGAAAGAAAGGTGAGCAACGAGTACAGGGACAAACTGCGCGTGAAATGCACGGGCATAGAGCAGGACGTGGGTCTTTTGTCCGGCGGAAACCAGCAGAAGGTGCTGCTTTCCAAGTGGATGTTCGCGGAGCCGGACGTGTTGCTCTTAGACGAGCCTACCCGCGGCATAGACGTGGGCGCGAAGTACGAGATATACAGCATCATCAACGAGTTGGTGGCGCAGAACAAATCCATTTTGATGATTTCCAGCGAGATGCCCGAGATACTGGGCATGTGCGACCGCATCTACGTCATGTACGAGGGCCGCGTGATCAGCGAGCTGCAAAAGGGAGAAGCCAGCCAGGAAATCATTATGTCTAAGATATTGCAGTCCGCGAAAGGAGCGTGATAACATGGGCATGACGAAAGACCTTCTGAAGAAAAACACTATGCTTATAGCCTTGATCGCGGCTATGGTACTGTTCCAAGTCCTCATTCTTTTGAACAACAAAGGCTCCCTTTTCGCCCCCACTAACATCACCAACCTGATCAGCCAGAACAGCTACGTAGTTATCCTAGCTACGGGGATGTTGCTGTGCATACTGACAGGAGGCAACATAGACCTGTCCGTGGGCAGCGGCGTGGCGCTGGTCAGCGCGGTGGCTGGGCTTCTGGCCGTTAACATGAAGGTGAATTCGTATCTGGTGATCTTGATATGCCTTGTGCTGGGGGTGGCCATGGGCGCGGCTCAGGCCTATTGGATCGCATATATGCGCATACCTCCGTTCATAGTCACGTTGGCGGGCATGCTTACCTTCAGAGGAGTGGCGTGGCTCATTCTCCAGGGCAAGACCATATCCCCCTTCCCTGCCGATTTCACAAGACTGTTCAACAGCTACCTGCCCGGAGGTTCCGCCAAAGCCATAACGCCTACCGTTTCCGTGATCGTGGCCGTGGCCATATGCGCGATCATGATTTTGCTTGAAGTGTTTTCCAGGGCACAGAAGAAGCGCAAGGGTTATGAGACCGACAAGGTGGCGTTTGTTGCCGTGCGAGTGGTTCTCGTCTGCGCGGCGGTGCTGTTCGTATTCTATTTGCTGGGTCAGGACAAGGGCATCCCGGTGGTGCTGATACTGTTGGCGGCGGTGGTGCTGGCTTACAGGTACTACACGGAGAACACGGTGCCGGGGCGCCATCTCTACGCCATGGGCGGCAATGAGAAGGCCACGCGCCTTTCGGGCATCAACACCGACCACACCTTGTTCTTCGCATACACTAACATGGGCCTGCTGGTGGCCGTGGCCGCTTTGGTCTGCGTGTCCAGGTTCAACTCCGCCGCGCCCAGCGCGGGCAACAACTACGAGCTGGACGCCATAGGCGCCTGCTTCATAGGCGGGGCCTCCGCTTACGGCGGCGTGGGCACCGTGGGCGGCGCGGCCATAGGCGCCGTGTTCATGGGCGTCCTGAACAACGGCATGTCCATACTGGGCATAGACCAGAACTGGCAGCGCACCGTCAAAGGCTTGGTGTTGTTGGCGGCGGTCGTGTTCGACGTAGTGTCGAAGAAGCGCAAGCAGAGCGCCTGACGCCGTGCGCGGACAAGGGACAGTCGCGCGGCTATGTCCCGGACGAGAGAGACAGACGTTTAATTTTGAGTTTAAGCAAATAGTGCGCGAGAGGAACGCTATGAGATATCTAATAGGCATAGATCTGGGCACCTCAGGGGTGAAGGCCGCCATATTTGACGAAAAAGGGTTCTGCGTCTCGTCATCCACGGTAGAGTACCCTCTGTACCAGCCGCAAAACGGCTGGGCCGAGCAAAAGCCCGACGAATGGTGGGAAGCGGTCGCCTCGGCTCTGCGCGGCATCATGGGCAAGTCCGGGGCACAGCCTCAGGACGTGGCGGGCATAGGCCTCTCGGGTCAGATGCACGGTCTCGTCATGCTGGACGAGGCCGGGCGCCCTCTGCGCGACAGCATACTGTGGTGCGACGGGCGGACGGCCAGGGAGTGCGCGGAGATAACAGAAGCCATAGGCGCGAAGAGGCTGATAGAGATCACGGCCAACCCCGCTTTGGCGGGGTTCACGGCCGGCAAGATACTGTGGGTCCGCAGGCATGAGCCGGATGTCTACTCCGCCTGCAGGCACATACTGCTTCCAAAGGATTACATACGCTATAAACTGTGCGGGGTGTTCGCCACCGAAGTGAGCGACGCTTCCGGCATGAACCTTTTGGACGTGCCTAAGAGAGACTGGAGCGACGAGGTTCTCGAAAAGCTGGGCATAGACGCGGAATGGCTCCCCAAAATGCACGAGTCCTGTGAGATCACCGGCTACGTGACCCCCGAGGCCGCCGCCCTGACCGGGCTGGCGCCCGGCATCCCCGTGGTGGGCGGAGCCGGGGACAATGCCGCCGCCGCAGTGGGCACGGGGGTAGTGGAAAGCGGCAAAGCCTTCACCACCATAGGCACCTCCGGGGTGATCTTCGCCCATGCGGACGAAGTGGCCATAGATCCTGCGGGTCGCGTGCATACCTTCTGCTCGGCGGTTCCCGGAGCTTGGACGGTGATGAGCTGCACATTGGCGGCGGGAGGCAGCCTTAAATGGCTCAGGGACAACTTTTACGGCGCGGAGATGAAGGCGGCGGCCGAAATGGATGCGGATCCGTACACGCTGATGACCAAGCAGGCCGAACTCTCCCCCATAGGGTCGAACCGTCTGATCTTCCTGCCCTATCTCATGGGGGAACGCAGCCCCATCTTGGATCCCGACGCCAGAGGGGTGTTCTTCGGCCTTTCGGGGATGCACATGAGGCGGGACATGTTGCGCGCCGTCATGGAGGGCGTGGTCTATTCCCTGCGGGAGTGTCTGGACGTGTTCAAGGAAATGGGCGTGGGTTTCCGTGAGATGCTGGCTACCGGAGGCGGCAGCAGGAGCGTTTTTTGGCGTCGGATGATGGCTGACGTGTACAACTGCCCGGTCGTCACCCTAAAAAACGAGGAAGGTCCCGCGCTGGGCGCGGCCATCTTGGCAGGCGTGGGCACGGGGGTTTACGAAAGCCTGCCTAAAGCCTGCGCGGCTCTCATAGAGACGGAGGGCAGGCTGGAGCCGGATCCGGTCAGCGGGGCGGCTTACGAGCCTTATTACGTCCTGTATAAAGACGTTTATTCAAGTCTGCGGGAACAGTTCAAGAAGTTGAGTCGGCTGTAGAGGTTCAACCGGATTTTCATCGGGGGTCAGGGTCTCGACGCTATAGGGGGTTAAAAAACCGCGCGGGAAGCCGGACGGGGGCAGGGCGTTCTGTCGGCGCGGCGGTTTCGTCGTGTCCGCGTCGGTCTGTATCTGTATAGGAGGAAGAGCAGATGAGTGAAATGTTCAAAGAGATACCGAAAATCGCCTATGAGGGCTCGAGCAGCAGAAACCCGCTCGCTTTCAAATATTACGACGCGGAGCGCGTTGTCGCGGGCAAGACCATGAGAGAACATCTCAGGTTCGCCATGGCATGGTGGCATACCCTTTGCGCCACGGGGACGGACATGTTCGGCCCGGGGACGGCGGACAAAAGCTTCGGCGCGGAGCCGGGGACTATGGCTCACGCCTTCGCCAAAGTAGACGCGGGCTTTGAGGTGATGGAAAAGTTGGGGATAGATTATTTCTGCTTCCATGACGTGGATTTGGTACCTGAGGCCGCTACTATCGCCGAAACGAACAGGCGCTTGGACGAGATAGGCGACTATATAGCCGGAAAGATGAAAGAGACGGGACTGAAGAACCTGTGGGGCACGGCCAACCTCTTCTCCAACCCCAGATACGCCAACGGCGCAGGCAGTTCAAATTCCGCCGAGGTCTACTGCTTCGCGGCCGCCCAGATAAAAAAGGCGCTGGATCTCACCGTGAAATTCGGGGGCCTCGGCTACGTGTTCTGGGGCGGGCGCGAAGGTTATGAGACGTTATTGAACACAGACATGAAATTCGAGCAGGAAAACATAGCCACTCTCATGCGGATGGCAGTGGAATACGGGCGCGGCATAGGCTTTACGGGGGATTTCTTCATAGAGCCGAAACCCAAAGAGCCCATGAAGCACCAGTATGACTTCGACGCGGCCACATCCGTCAACTTCCTGAAGGAATACGGTCTGAACAGGGACTTCAAGCTGAACATAGAAGCCAACCACGCAACATTGGCGGGCCACACCTTCCAGCACGAGCTGCGCGTGGCCGCGATGAACGGAATGCTGGGCAGCGTGGACGCCAACCAGGGCGATCTGCTGTTGGGATGGGACACGGACGAGTTCCCGTTCAACATTTACGACACCACGTTTTGCATGTACGAGATACTGAAGGCGGGAGGGCTGAAAAACGGAGGCTTAAACTTCGACGCGAAAAACCGCAGGCCCAGCAGCACGCACGCGGACATCTTCAAAGGGTTCATCTTGGGGATGGATGCTTTCGCCCTAGGTTTGGTGAAGGCGGCGGCGCTGATAGAGGACGGCCGTCTGGATGCCTTCGTCAAGGAGCGTTACGCCAGCTTTGAAAGCGGCGTGGGCAAAAGAATACGTTCCGGCGCGGCCACATTAGACGAGCTGGCGGCCGAGGCCGAGAAGCTGGAGGCGCCGGCGTCGCCGGGATCCGGCGGCCAAGAGTATCTGCAGAGTGTCGTGAACGCGGTGTTTTTTGGCTGATTTTTTACTGATTCCCCTAAGAGGGATGTTGTCAGAGGGGGGCGCCGCTAAGGCTTTCTAGGCGCCGCCCGTTCGTTTCTTGTGTTTCCAAGAGGGCAAAACTTAACGACCTGGGGGTGAGTTCGGGTGTTGAAGCATAGGGCGGCGGTTGCCGTCGGGATCGCGCTCGCGGTTTGCGCCGCGTTGGCCTTTCTGGTTCTCAAGCTGTTTCCTATCATAGGCGCGGGTTCCGAGGCCGCCGCCTGGCCGCAGGGCGAAGGCCCTGTCTCGGCGCGGCTGTCCGCCGGGGACGTGGAAGGCTACTTGTCGTCGGAGTACGTGGGAAATGCAGCCGGCGAGGACGTGTTTTTGGCTTGCGGCACGGGAGGTAGGCTGGACAGGATATATCAGGACGGAAGAACGGAAAACGTGCCGACGGGCGTGGACGCGGATCTAACCCGGGTGTTTAAGAGCGACGGCGCTCTGATCGTGGCGGGCGCCTCCGGCACGATCCTGTACAGCGGCGACGGCGAGAGCTTCGAAAAATGCGAGGTTCCTTTGAACTCAGATATTCTGGGGCTCGCCCGCTTTAACGGGGTTTATTATGCCTGCGCCGCGGACGGCTCCGTGATCGCTTCGAAGGACGGACGCGCATGGGAGCAAGGGAAGCGTCCGGTCAAGCGGCCCATCATATCCATCGCGGCGAACGACGCTTATCTGATGGCGGTCACCGCGGAGGGCGACGTGATCGTCTCTCAGGACGGGGAAGAATGGAACGTGCAGAATTTTAACGAATACTACAAGGGTTACTATGATGAGTACGTGTTCGTGAATTTGGTGAACCTGGGCCCCACCTTCTTCGTTTTGGCATACGTGGCCGCGGATCCCGGCGTTCCGGCCATCATGTTCACGGACAGCGGAGGGGAAATCTGGCAGTTCAAGGCATTGTCGGAGATAGACGACAAGGATCCTGCGGAGTACTTCCCGCTGAGGATCAACTACATAGGCGTTTTCGAGAGCCAGTTGATGGCGGTCTGCGACGGAGGACGCCTGCTCACCGTCACCGAATGCTCGGTATGCAACACTATTTCACAGGTTTCCGGCGCGGATCTCTACGCCATGGCGTTGAGCGACGAGAACCTGCTGACGGTGGGCAGGGGTTTTGAATACGCCGTGTTAAAAAACCGTGATTTGCGGCAGGACGAGATCGGGGCGGCGCAGGCGTTGGAGGATTTCCAAGCCGGAGCGGTTATTATTGACGTCCGGACTGAGGAGGAATATAACGAGCTGCGCATAAAGGGAAGCATCCATATCCCTGTGGACGAGATAGAGGATCGCCTGCCCGTCGAGATTCCGGATCTGCAAACGGAGCTGATTTTCTACTGCGAGAAAGGCGTCCGCTCCCAGACGGCTTTGGAGAAGGCGCAAGAGCTGGGTTACATGAACGTGTACAATTTAGGCGGTATCGGAGACTGGCCATACGAGACCGAGTTTTGACGCGGGCTCGCGCGCCGTCGGACGCTCGGGACATGAGTCGGGCCATGACGCCGCCTACACTTGTTCGCATATATTATCCGTTATTGTTTATCCGTTATTACCTTTGAATTATCGTTATTGTTTTGGTACGGAGTTTTAGAGGAGGGAATGATTATGCCAAGATCTAAATTGATGAAGAGAATGCTGTCCATTCTCCTGGCTCTAGCTATGTGTTGCAGCATAGTCGTGTTCAACTTTGTGGGCGACGCGACGTCAAGCGCCGCGGACATACCGATTTGGCAAGACAAGGACAACTACTCCTTCGAGGAGCGCGCGGCGGATCTGATAGCGCAGATGACGCTGCAGGAAAAGCTGTCCCAGATGATCAGCAGCTATTCCGTGGCCATACCGCGCCTGGGGATCCAGAGCTACGCGTGGTGGAACGAGGCCCTGCACGGGGTCTCCAGGATAGGCACGGCCGCTCGGACGAACCCGACGGTCATCGCCAACGCCACGTCCTACCCCATAGGTTTCTCTATGGGCGGGTCTTGGGATCCTGATCTGATGTATCGGGTCGCCACGGCTATCGGCGACGAGACCAGGGAAGTGGCGCCGGGCAACGACAGGATGCTCACCATGTACTCCCCGACCATAAACCTGGCCCGCGACCCGCGCTGGGGACGCACCGACGAGGCGTTCAGCGAGGATCCCTATCTGACGGCGGCCATAGCCTCTCAGTTCGTCAACGGGCTGGAGGGCAAGGACAAGCAGGGCAATTTCCTTGATCCCAACGGATACATGAAGGTAGGGGCTACCATCAAGCACTATCTGGCGAACAACTCTGAGGTCAACAGGCTCAACGGCACCTCGAACCTGACGGAGCAGGAGCTGCGCGAGTATTACGCGTATGCTTTCAGAAAAGTGATCGAGCAGTCCAACGTGACCTCGGTCATGTCGGCATACAACCGCATCGGGATCAAAGACGCCGCCTACAGCCAGCTTCGCGAGATGCCGGGCGGCATCAACCAGTACATGCTGGACACGTTGCTGCGCCAGACGTTCGGCTTCAGCGGCTACGTGACGTCCGACTGCGACTCGGTGCATATCGCCGTCACCGGCACCGCCTCAACCACGGCCAACCAAAAGCTCACGTCGGGCAACGGTCACGGCTGGAGGGCGCCGGAGCTTCCGACGCGCGCCATAACTTACGCCGAAGCTGACGCTTGGGCCATCATGGGAGGCGCGGATCTGGAGTGCAACACCGGCTACGGCGCGGGAAACAACTCCTACGAAGGCACCAGTACCGCAAGGGCGGCTATAACCAGCGGTTACGTCACTCCTTTCGGCAAGTTCACGGAGAACGCGGTGGACGTGGACGTGGCCAGGCTGTTCGAGACGCGGCTGAAGCTGGGCGAGTTCGACGACAAAGCCGCCGACAAGCCCGTGTCCTGGTATAACGCGGCCAGGGAGCGCATAGAGAATAATTACGGCGCCAACTGGGTGTTCGCTTCCAATAACACCACAGCCGTCACCATGACGGCGGAACGTCTTGCCCTGGCCAGGGAAGCGGCCGCGAAGAGCATGATACTGCTGAAGAACGACGAAGTGCAGGGCAAAAAGCTCCTGCCCATCGACGTGCCCGCGAGCGGCGATTTTAAAGTGGCTGTTTATGGCCACATGGCTAAGCCCAACACCGCCGAAAACTTCTTCTTGGGCGGCTACTCGTCCAACAGGAACGCCGGGGGCTACGCCAAGATGGTCTCGCCCTTCACCGGCATCAGCAATGCCATCAAGGCCGTCAACCCCGGCGCCACGGTGGACTTCTACAAGGGTTTCACCAACGGCACCTCTTCCACGACATTAACTAATCTGGACACGGCCAACATCGCCAAGGCGGGCGACTATGACTTGGTCATAGTCATCGTGGCGGACGATCAGGCGGCGGCGAACGAAGGCTCGGACAGGAGCGACATACTGCTCAAAGGGGCGCAGTCGCAGCTGATCACTGAGGTGGCTGCCAAGAATCCCAACATCGTGACCGTCATTCAGGCCTTCTGCTCCATCGACACCACCGCTTTCGACGCCGTGACCCCGGCGCTGCTGTTCAGCAGCTTCAACGGCGACAGGAACGGCGAAGGCATCGCGGACGTGCTCATGGGCAACTATAACCCCAGCGGGCGCACCTCCACCGTCTGGTACGCCAATATCGGACAGTTGGGCGCGGTAGCGAGCGGAGCCCAGACCGCCACCAGGAGCTACAGGCTGTCGCCCGGCATCGACGGGCCTTGGCAGAACCCCTACGGCCATGCCACGCCTAACGGCACCTATTCGTACGGCCTCACCAACGGGCGCACTTACATGTACTACGACGAGGCTTCCGCGCCCAACGCCGCTTCCGGCGACAATCTGGCGCATACGGGCGGCCCCGTCCGCTATCCCTTCGGCTACGGCCTCAGCTACACCACTTTCGACTACAGCAACCTGCGCGTTTCGGGCCTGACCGGGGCGAACGCCGTCAACGCCAACGGCGTCGTGACCCTCAGCTTCGACGTCAAGAACACCGGCGCAGTGAAGGGCACGGAAGTGGCCGAGCTTTACGTCAAGACCCCCGAGTCTCTCGTGGCCTCTGACAAGACATATGCCATCAAGCGTTTGAAGGGCTTTGAAAAGGTGGAACTGACGCCGGGCGAGACGAAAACCGTCACCATGAAGGTGCCCATCTCCGATCTGGCGTTCTACAACAACAGCACGAAGAAGTTCGAGGTCGTGTGGGACAGGGGCGCCTACACCTTCCAGGTCGCGGGGAACAGCGCGGATTCGTCCGTGAAGCTTTCCAGAGCCATCAACATCACCGGGCCGATGGTTCCCGAGCTTTCGGTTCTGTCCTTTAAGCCCAACACTGCCGCAGACAAGGCCGCCGACGTTCCTCAGAGGCTTATTTACGCCACCGGGGACACGGTGCTGCCGAACCCGACCATCAACATGAGCGACGACGTGATGTACGGGTACGTGAACAAATCCAATCCCGGACTGCCGATACCCGCCAGCATCAGCATCTCTTATGAGAGCAACAGGCCGTCCGTGGTCAGCGTGGATGCCGACGGCAGCATCAAGGCCGTGGGCGGCGGCGTGGCCACCATAACGGCCACCGCCAGGGATTCCGTGTCCGGCACTACGGCGGAAGGGCATTTCGTGGTCTATGTCCAGGGCGAGGCGCTGGGTTACGACGCCAGCCTGAACACCATAACGATCAACGGGGCGCCTCTGAGCGGCTTCAACGCCAAGACTTCGGAATACGACGTCAACGTCAAGGGCGAGACCGCCGTTCCCGTGGTGGAAGCCGTCGCGGCTTATCCTGACGATGTGACGGTGTCCGTGGCGCAGGCGGCCTCGCTCAAGGGCGACGCCGTAATAACCGTTACCGGAAAGGATCCTGAACTAGGGCTGCGGCAGACCTATACTGTCCACTTCGGGGTGCAGACGGTGACGCCTCTGATCGGCACCTGCGACAGCAGCGGGTTCACCGTCTCGTCCTCCATCAGGTTCGGCGACGGGGAGACGAGCTACAAGCTGATCCTCGCAGTGTACGATCCGGAGGGGAGGCTGACGTACTACAAGACCTTAGACACGCCGCCTGTCGCTAAGAATGAGCGTGGCGTGGCGGGAGGCTACATAGATCCCGGCCGCGAGATCGGCCCGGATGCCCCGTTTATGACATACAAGGCGTTCCTCTGGGATCCTGTGACCTTCGGGCCGCTATGCCCGAACCTGTCGCTCAGCTACAATTGACCTTGTTCCGCGTTTTAAACGTTGCTTAAGGAGCGGATCGACGGACATATTCTTCGGCTGTCCGAGCTGTAGCGAAGGTCGGAATCTGAGCTGAGGAGAGAGAAAGAACAGGCATCGCCGGACGGCGGCATGTTCCTAACAGGCGAACCGACTCACGCGAACAAAAGGAGGCTCCCACCGCGAAAGCGGGGGAGCCTCCTTTTGCGCATAAGACGGAAGGGGAAAAACCCCTTGCGCACGGCACAGGTAAAGTTGTATAATGACATGTGGAAACGCGTTGCCGCCGTGAGATGAGCATTGATTGGCGGCATTAATTCAAAATGTTACCTTGTAAGCGGATTAGCAGATACTATCTTCCGGCGTCTGCCCGATAATTTTGGGCGGGATTTAAAAAAGGATAAGTATAAAATATTCAAGGAGAAACCAAACCATGTTTGAAAAACTGTCAGAAGCCCCGATAGCGGAGGTTCAGGGCCGGCAGGCCCAGGAATGGGAGGACGGCGACCTTTTGGGACGCTGCGTGGCGGCTCGGGAAGGGCGGCCCGGCTTCATTTTTTATGAAGGCCCGCCCACGGCCAACGGCCGGCCGGGCATACACCACGTCATCGCTCGGACGCTGAAGGACTCGGTGTGCAGGCACAAGACCATGAAAGGCTTCCAGGTCAGGAGGAAGGCCGGGTGGGACACCCACGGGCTGCCTGTGGAAATCGAGGTCGAGAAGGAGCTGGGGCTGCGCACGAAAAAAGACATCGAGGATTACGGGATAAGGGAATTCAACAAGAAGTGCAGGGAGTCCGTGTTCAAATACGAGGGCATGTGGCGTGAGATGAGCAAGCGCATGGCCTTCATGGCGGACATGGACCACCCCTACATCACCCTTGACAACGATTATATAGAGACGGGCTGGTGGATACTGAAGGAATTCTTCAAGGCGGGGCTTATCTACGAGGGACACAAGGTGCTGCCCTACTGCCCGCGCTGCGGGACGGGCCTGGCCTCCCATGAGGTGGCGCTGGGCTACAAGGAGGTCAAGACCAACACCCTCACGGCCAAATTCAAAAGGAAGGGCGGGGACGGCTGGTTCCTGGCCTGGACCACCACCCCCTGGACGCTGGCCTCCAACGTGTCCCTCACCGTGGGCGCGGACGTCGAGTACGTCAAGGCCAGGATGCTCGAGGGGGACGAGGCGGGCAACGTCTTTTACGTGGCCAAAGAGCTGGCCGACAGGACTTTGGGCGCGGGCAAGTACGAGGTTCTCGAGTCGATGCCCGGCAGCGCCCTGGAATACGCGGAGTACGAGCGGCTCATGCCCTTCGTGGAAGTGGATAAGAAGGCGTTCTACGTCACCTGCGCCGACTACGTGACGGTGGAGGACGGCACGGGCATAGTCCACACGGCCCCCGCCTTCGGCGAGGACGACTACAACACGGGGCGGCGCTACGGGCTGCCCGTCCCGAACCCGGTGGACGAGGAAGGGAAGTATACGACCACGCCCTGGGCGGGACGTTTCGTCATGGAGGAAGGGCTGGACGTTGACATAATAAAATGGCTGGCGGCGGAGGGGAAGCTTTTCAGCCGCGAGAAGATGACGCACAACTACCCCCACTGCTGGCGCTGCGACTCGCCGCTGATTTACTACAGCAAGCCTAGCTGGTACATAGAGATGACGAAGCTGAAGGACGAGCTTGTGGCCAACAACAGCCAGGTCTGCTGGTTCCCCGACTTCGTGGGCGAGAAGCGGTTCGGCAATTGGCTGGAGAACGTGAACGACTGGGCTATCTCCAGAACCAGATATTGGGGGACGCCCATACCCATCTGGCGCTGCCGGGACTGCGGGGCGTTGCATTGCGTGGGTTCCAGGGCGGAATTGCGGGAATTGGCGCTGGGGCCCGTGGCTGATGGGCTGGAGCTGCACAGGCCCGACGTGGACGAGGTGCTGCTCAGGTGCCCCGCCTGCGGGGGGAAGGCGGAGCGCGTCCCTGAGGTGATGGATTGCTGGTTCGACAGCGGCGCCATGCCATTCGCCCAGCAGCACTACCCCTTTGAGAACGCGGACAAGTTCGACGCGGAGTTGTTCCCCGCCGACTTCATATGCGAGGGGATCGACCAGACCAGGGGCTGGTTCTACTCCCTCATTGCCATATCCACCTTCATAAAGAAAACCTCACCTTACAAGAATTGTTTGGTGAACGACCTTATATTGGACAAAAATGGGAAGAAGATGTCGAAGTCCAAGGGGAACACGGTGGACCCCTTCGAGCTGTTCGACAAGTACGGCGCGGACGCCACGCGCTGGTATCTCCTTTACGCCTCGCCCGCCTGGTCGCCGACGAAGTTCGACGAGGAAGGGCTGAAGGAGGTGGCCGGCAAGTTTTTCGGCACCTTGCGGAACGTGTACCATTTCTTCGTCTTGTACGCCAATCAGGACGGCATAGACCCGAGGGGCTACCGATTGGAGGCGGGCGCCAGGCCCGAGCTGGACAGGTGGATTCTTTCCAGGTACAACAGGCTCATAAAGGAAGCGTTGGAGGAGATGGATCGCTACGACCACATGAAGGCGGTCAGGAAGATACAGTATTTCGTGCTGGAGGATTTGTCCAACTGGTATATCAGGAGGGCGAGGCGGCGTTTCTGGGCGGAGGGGATGTCGGAGGACAAGCTGTCGGTCTACGCGGTCACCTGGGAGATACTCGCGGGGCTGGCGAAGCTTATCGCGCCCTTGGCGCCTTTCCTGGCGGACGAGATTTTCACGAAGCTGACGGGGGGCGGCTCGGTGCATTTGGAGCATTACCCCGAGGCGGACGAGAGCCTGCTGGACGACGCGCTGGAGGAACGCATGGAGGTGGTGCGGAATCTGGTGGCGCTGGGCAGGGGCGCGCGGGAGAAGGAGCGGCTGAAGGTCAGGCAGCCTCTGGGCGGGGTGCTGGTGGACGGCAAGCTGGAGGGGCTTATCGGCGGCATGACGGATTTGGTGACGGAAGAGCTGAACGTGAAGTCGGTGGTGTTCGAGTCTGATTTGGGCAAGTACATGAACCTGGCGCTTAAGCCGAATTTCAAGCTGGCGGGGCCCGCGCTGGGCGGCAGGATAAAGGATTTCGCGGCGGCTTTGAACGGAGCGGACGCGGCGGCTTTGAACAGGGAGCTGGAGGAGAAGGGCTTCGCGGAGATGTCCGTGGGCGGCGAGGCGACCAGGGTGGAGCGGGATTTCGTGGAGGTGCAGATAAGCGCGAAGCCCGGGTTCACTGTGGCGATGGAAAACAACCTGTTCGCCATTTTGGACACCACGATAACGAAGGAGTTGCTGTCCGAGGGCCTGGCCAGGGAATTCGTCTCCAAGGTGCAGCAAATCAGGAAGCAGCGCGATTTTGAGATGATGGATCAGATAAGCGTGGTGTTCAGCGGCGACGGGGAGCTGGCCGAGGCGCTGGAGGAACATCGCGGGTACGTTATGAAGGAGACGCTGGCGGTTTCTCTGTCGGCGGGCGCGACGGAGGCCGAGGAATGGGATTTGAACGGCCACAAGACGCGCATAGAGGTGGAGCGGCAGTAAGGGCATGGGAGGAGGCGCGCGCCTGCCCGCGAGGGCAGGCGCGTTTTTAGGGACGGCGGCCACGCGAAGGCGCAGGGGCGCGTCATGAAGGAAGGGCGCGGCTTTGGAAGGGCGGCGGGCAGGTGTGTATGAGCGAGGCGAAGGGCGGCGGCGCGGGCCGACGCGAGATGAAGAATATGACATTGGAGGAAATGAGAGGCTTTTTCCTGGAATTGGGCGAAAAGCCTTTCCGCGCTTCTCAGGTTTGGCGCTGGCTGTACGGCGCGGGGGTGACGGACTTCGGCGAGATGGCGAATCTGCCCGCCGCGCTGAGGGAGCGGCTGGCGGAGGTGGCCACGTCCCGTTCTCTGGAGGCGGCTGACGTCAGGGCGTCGGCGCTGGACGGCACGCGCAAGTTCCTCTTTCGGACGAGGGACGGGCATTTCGTCGAGGGCGCTTTCATGAAGTACGACCACGGCAATTCGGTCTGCGTGTCCTCCCAGGCGGGCTGCCGCATGGGCTGCGCTTTCTGCGCCTCCGGGGTGGGCGGGCTTAAACGGGGCCTGACCGCAGGGGAGATGGCGGAGCAGGTGCTGCTGGCGCGGAGGGACGCGGGGGAGAAGGTGAGCCACGTGGTGGTGATGGGCGTGGGCGAGCCTCTGGAAAATTTCGACGAGCTGGCGCGTTTCGTGGGCATCATGGCCGAGGGCGAGGGGCTGGGCATGTCCAAGCGCAATATCACGGTCTCCACTTGCGGCGTGATACCCGGCATCAGGCGTATGGCTGAGGAAATGCCCCAGGTGGGGCTGGCCGTGTCTCTCCACGCGCCTGACGACGAGCTGCGTTCCAGGCTCATGCCCGTGAACAGGTCTTACGGCATAGCGGCGCTGCTGGACGCGGCGCGGGGGCACGTGGCGCGGACGGGGCGCAGGGTGACGTTCGAGTACGCGCTCATCAAGGGGGTCAACGACAGCCGCCACATGGCTGAGAGGCTGGCGGCCAGGCTTTCGGGGATTAACTGCCACGTGAACCTCATACCGCTGAACGAGGTGAAGGCGGCCGGCGGCGCCGAGGGGCGCGGCGGGCGACGTGCCGCGCGGGGCGAGGGGGCCAAGGGAGGCCGCGAGGCCGGCGGCGGCAAGGCCAAGGGCGGGAATCCCGACGGTGAGGCGGCGGCCCTGCTGGGCAGCGAGCGCAAGGAGGCGGAGCTTTTCAAGGTGACGCTGGAGCGGGCGGGGGTGACCACCACGATAAGGCGGTCGCTGGGAAAGGACATTCAGGCGGCTTGCGGGCAGTTGCGGGCCGGTCGGGCGGCGGGAACGTGAATCGGGCGGAAACGGGCGAATGAGACATTTGAGGATGTTGGCGGCTATTATGGGCCACGACGTGCTTTGGCTGGCGAAGAGCGGGGCGGCGCCGGTTTTGGCCCTCGTCCTGGCGCTTTTGGGGCTGGCTTGCCGCGCGGCGCTGCCTGCGTCCGTGTTTGAGAAGGGCTCCATGCCCTCCGTGTCCGTGGCGCTGGTGAATCCTGACGACAGCGCGTATTCGGACATGCTTTACAGTCTTTTGAAGGGGTTGCCTGAAATCGACCGACTGACTTGGTGCGGGCCCGAGGAGGCGGAGCGGCTGCTGGAGTCGGGCGAGGCGTCGGTCATAGTGGAGCTGCCCGAGGACATAGTGGGAGCCTTGGTCGATAACCGCCCCGCCGTGGTGAGGATAAAGGCCAGGGAGGCGGTGGCGGGCGCGTCGGCTTACTCTGTGGGAGCCTCCGCGGCGAACGCCATGAACGCCGTGCAGACGGCGGTTTACGAGTATTACGCGGCGGCCAGGCCGCTTTTCGGCAGTGACGCCCTTTTTTACCTTTCATATAACAAGTTCTGTCTGGAGCTTGTTTCTGACGCGATTTCACGGGAGGGCCTGATAGAGGCGGAGAGGGGCGGCATGGGGCCATATGCATTGCAACTGGCGGCTCTCATGCTGTTTTTCGCGTGCGCGGGCGGCGCCATGGCGGTGGCGGGGCTGACGGCGGCCCAGAAGGCGGCGGGCGGCCTGAGGCGGCTCAGGGCGGCGGGCGCGGGGCTGGGGCACGTGCTGGCGGGCAAGTCCGCAGGGGCTTTGGCGGCGTCCATGGTTTTCGCGTCTCTGTTCGTGCTGTTTTTGGGCGTGATGGCGTCGGGGGCGGCGAACGCGCGTTTTTTCGCCTCCGCGTTTTTGACGTCGGCGCTGCTGGCGCCCATGTTCCTCATGATATCGCTTTTTGCCGAGTCGGCGTCCCAGGCTTTGTTGGGGGGCGTCGCTTTTTTGTCTCTCTGCCTGTTTGAGGGCGGGGGTTTTTATCCTGCGTATTTGTTCGGCGAGCGGGCGTTGGGCTTCAATCCCGCCAGGCTGAATTTTATGTTGGCCGACTGGGCCTCGGGGGGTTCGTTCCCCGCCGCGCAGGCAGTGGGCTGCGCGGCGGCGGCGCTGGTCTGCCTGGGGGCGTCGGTTTGGGCCTGGAGAGGCGCGGCGCGATGAGAAGGCTGTATTTGCTGAGGGTGAAGGAGATATTGGCGCGGTGGCCGCTGCTGTTGCTGTTGGCGGCTTGCCAGATATTGTTCGCCTATATGGCGTCTTTCGCCATGGGGGACAGGACGCCTGAGCTTAGGCTGGCGCTGTTTTCGGAGGACAAGGGGGAGGTGGCGGCGAGGTTCGCGGAGAGTCTGGGCGCCGTGCCCGCCTTGACTGTAGTGGTCGCGGGCTCTGAGGAAGAGGCCAGGAGGCTGGCGCGGGAGCAGAAGGTCTTGGGGGCGGTCATCATCAGGGACGGCATGGAGGCGCGGGTGGCCAGAGGCAGGGAGGCCGTGCGGCTCGTGCCCGCCAGGATGGCGAACGCGGATCGAGTGGTGAGGGAGCATGTGGCGCTGGCCTTGGTGGAGTTGCGGGCGAGGTGGCGGCTTCTCAGGGAGTTGGACGCCCTGGGTGGGGAGCCGACGGAAGCGGCGGCGGCGGGCGAGGCGCCTCTGTCCGTGGTCTACGAAGGCCCCCCGTCGGTATGGGAGCCTTCCGAAATCACGCCTGGCTACGGATTGCCCGCGCTTTTCGTGCTGATTTTGGCGTTGCAGGGGGCGTTCATGATGCCTGGGCCCGACAGGCGCGGGCTGGTTCTCTGCGGGCGTCGGGGGGCGCTGCGGGATTATGCCGCCTGCATGGCCGCGCTGTTCAGCGTGTGGGCGGTCGTCTTGGCGCTGTTTTTCGTCTCGGCGTGGCGTATCTACGGCGTGGCGGCGGGTTCTGGGGCGGTGGGGGCCTTCGCCGCCCTGTGTTTTTACTGCGCCGCGCTGGGCGGGGCGCTGGCGGCGCTGGGGCTGAGGAAGGCCGCCGCGTGGATTTTCGTGTCTTGGATGTTCATGAATATGACATTGGGCGGGGGACTGTGGGGAATGCCGTTCTCCGTGCCTGTCCTGAGGCCGTTTTTGCCCCTGGAGCAGGTCTTGGGCGCCTGCGCGGGGACGGGGGGCGCGTTGTTTCTGTCTGTGGCGGGCGGGGCGCTGGCCGTCGCGGGGGTGGCGGCCATATGGGTTTTCGCGGGCGGCCCCGCGAGCCGTCGGGCTGTCCGAGGGTGACGGGCTGTCCGAGACGGACGGGCTGTCCGAAATTGGCCGTCCGCCCGATGAATTTGGGCGGAATCTAAATCACTCGGGCGCGGAGTAGACGCTCATGCCGTCGCTCAGGCCTGGCGGCGGGCTTAACACTATGCGATCCCCCTCCCGCAGCTCGCCAGGCAACAGGACTTCCGTGTACAGCGGGCCTTGTATCCCGACTTTCAGACGCGCCTGCCGTATGACGCCGTCGCGTTCAAGCTTGAAGCAGGAAGGTTCCCCGCTGGAGGCGTCTTTGAATATGGATTCGTTGGGCACGGCCAGGACGTTTTCGGCCAGGGAGGTCAGTATGCTGGCTTTGGCCGAGACTCCCGCTATGACGCCGTTGCCGTCCGTTATGTCGATGTGGACGGGTATGACGATTTCGTCGGAACCCGCGCTTTTGCGCTCGCCCACGGGCGCGACGCCGCTCACGACCCCCGTCGCCGTCAGTTCGCCCAGCATGGGGGAGGATATGGCGGCCTCCTGGCCGACGCGGATTTTGCCCACGTCGAACTCGCTGAACTTGGCCGTCATTTTAAGCTGGGACAGGTCCTCGATGAGGAACAGGGGCGCGGTTTTGCCGTCCGCGCCGTCGTGAATCTCGCCGCCGCCGTTTATCTGCACCACCGTGCCCGTCAGGGGGCTGCGGATGAGGGCCGCCTCGCGGAAGTCGTTGGACTCCACGGAAGCTAAGTCGCTGTTGTAGGCGGCTTCGGCCTCTTTCAGCTCCCGCTTTGAGATGGCGCCTTCCTCGAACAGCACCTTGGCGGCCTCGTAGCGGAATTTGGAAGTGTCCAGCGCCGCTTGCGCCTTCACGTATTTCTCTTCCAGGTCATCGACCTTCAATGTGGCCAATATCTGGCCTTCCTCGACGTTTTCACCCTCGGCCGCCAAAATCTCGGATATCTCGTGGGAGGGCTGAGGGACGGCCGACACGGCGGCGCCTTCTATGAGGCCCGTGCCGCTAACCTCGGAGCGCATGTCCATCACCCTGACCTTGCCCGTGTTCACGTAAACGGGGCCCGCGACGCCCACGCCTATGGACTTGACGGCGACGACCACGACTATGGCCGCCGTCAGAAGCAGGGCGACGGCCCAAAGCTTGGGGTCATGCTTGCGCCGAGGCACGCCCTGGGCAGGTTCGGCCACGCCGCCGCCCGACTTGCGCGGGGCATGGCCCTCATTCGGTTCGCGGGCGGCAGGGCTTCCGCCCGAAAGGCCGCCGCTGTTTTTTTTCATCCGCATCAGCAGTCTCCTATATGAGGCCATGCGCGTCACTGTGACCCTACTGACATTGTAATCGCTTTCTTCGCTGACGTCAATGTTATTGCTCCACCGAGACGGTGTCAAGTTGTTGTGGATGGGGACGAGAATCTTTTTTTAAACGCCCCGTTCCCATGGCAATTTCCGCTAACTGATTTTTCTTCTTTTCCCCAGCGCGTCGAGGGCCACTTTCG